>CAYXKI010000032.1:0-13029 GCA_964465095.1 uncultured Ruminococcus sp. | reverse complement strand
AGGGAGAGCGAACAAGACCGCTCTCCCTTTCTAACCGCACCAGAACGCCAAAGCCTTGGAAATGTTCCAGTGGAACATTTTCAACGAGAAATACTACTATAGAATTTCCTATAATTTCATGGATAAAACTGCGAAAAAAATACTTGCATTTTTGAAAACAATATGGTATAATAAAAAAGAACATTACAACACCAGACGATTGCGATATGAAAAAAGCCATGGAAAAACGGATTTTATTTGGAAAAATATTGCAATTTACGTGATATAAAAGAAACAGGGTGATATCATACAAAGCGGATTATTTTGTATTTTTGTATGGTTTCGCCTTCTGCTTGTTGTGAAAGGTATATGTTTAAAGTAATAATAGATTATAGGATACTTAGGGGAGCGTTGTACATGATAAGAAAAAAGCTTGAAAAGTTCGGTTTCAGAAAGGCGATTCTCGTGGTTGCCGACGCATTTATTGTTATAATTGCGTCACTGATCACCAATTTTTTGTTTGCTTTGATGGGACAACCACTGTCCAGATCCAGCATGGTAATTTCACTTGTGCTGAGTACAGTGTGTTGCGTTTTCGGACTTGTGATTTTTGGCGCATACAGCAAAATGTGGCGCTATTTTAATCGAAAGGACTACCTTTCCTGTATTTACGGTACGGCTGTGGGCTTTGTTACCAAAAGCCTTTTCGTTTACGTGATGCATGGAAGAATCCCACTTTTGTATACAGGAATTCATTTTCTGATTACTGTACTGGGAATTTGTCTGTTCCGCTATTTGTTCAAGGATGCTTTTATTACTTTGGTGAAAACCGGGCGAGAAGAGGCTGCTATTAAGCGAACCATGATTGTTGGCGGTGGGCAGACTTGTCGGATGATTCTTGGCGAGATTGAAAGTTCAAAAACCGGAAAAAATCAAGGAGAACGGTGCGAGATTCCCTTTGACCCGGTCTGTATTGTGGACGATGACAGAGGAAAAGTCGGCACGGAAGTCATGGGCGTTCCGGTTGTAGGAACGACGGAGGATATTCAGAAGTTTGTAGAACTGGAGGAAATCGAACAGATTCTGTTTGCGATTCCCTCTTGTATGGATGAGGAACGACAGAAGATTCTGGAACGTTGTTCCTCTATCAAAGTACCGGTTAAGGTGATTCCTTTTATCGGCAATCTGATTTTTGATGATGAGCATACCACGATTCTGAAACAGATGCGAGACATCAAGGTAGAAGATTTGTTGGGACGTGAACCCATTACCTTTGACAACACGGATATTCAGAATTTCATTCGTGGCAAGGTCTGCATGGTAACCGGTGGCGGTGGTTCCATTGGGTCGGAATTGGTGCGACAGATTGCAAAGTATGATCCGGAACAAATCATTATCGTGGATATTTATGAGAATAATGCCTATACTATCCAACAGGAATTGAAAGATGTCTATGGGGACACGCTGAATTTTGTTACGTTGATTGCTTCGGTGCGGGATTATTTCCGTATGAATCAGATTTTCGAACGGTACAAGCCACAGATTGTCTTTCACGCAGCAGCCCATAAACACGTGCCTTTGATGGAAGCTTCTCCGATGGAGGCAATTAAAAATAATGTCATCGGCACTTTTAACATGGCAAGTATTGCGGAATATCATGAAGTTGAGAAGTTTGTCATGATTTCTACCGATAAGGCAGTAAATCCCACCAACGTTATGGGAGCATCCAAACGCTGCTGTGAGATGATTGTGCAATATTTTTCTCAGCAAAGAGATTGCAAGACCGAGTTTGTTACCACACGATTTGGAAACGTTCTTGGTTCAAACGGGTCAGTTATCCCGGTATTTAAGAAGCAGATCGAACAAGGAAGACCTGTTACCGTAACCCACCCGGATATCATCCGCTATTTCATGTCCATTCCCGAGGCAGTAAGCCTTGTCCTGGAGGCAGCAACTATGGCAAAGGGTGGCGAGATCTTTGTTCTGGATATGGGCAAACCGGTTCGCATTGTGACCCTTGCAGAGAATTTGATTCGTATGTATGGAAAGATTCCTTATAAAGATGTCAAGATTGAATTTATCGGCTTGCGTCCCGGAGAGAAAATCAAGGAAGAACTCCTGATGGATGAAGAAGGGTTGAAAAAGACCTCCAATAAGTTGATTTTCATCGGAAGCCAGATTGAGATTGATGAGGATCAATTTGTAAAGGATCTCCATGCATTGAAAAGTGCTGCCCGAAAGAATAACGAGCGGATTGCGATCAATGCACTGCATAATATTGTTCCTACCTTTGTTACACCGGAGGAATATAATAAAAAAGTGCTTGTCAATGCAAAATAAAACAGAATGAGAGAGACACCGCATGGGGAATTTGATTCCTTGTGCGGTGTTTTTTGTTGCTCTATGGGCTGAAATTGGGTCGATAACGCTTTTTTTGTCCTATTATGACAACGTTATCATAGTTAGAAAATTAAGCAAAGCGGAAAAGTTCTGTTGTGATATAAAAAGGTAGGAAAAACAACGTAGATACTTACCGACAGAAAAGATAACGTTATCACATTTTGCGGATTGTGAGGTGAAATTTATCCGAAATCTTGTGAAAAATCCCTTTGATTTTCAGAATTTTCTCAAAAAAAGAACTGCCTGTGAAAACGTTCTCACTTTTTCACGTTGACGAAGGGGAAAACCTGTCGTATAATAAAAGCACAGAGAGAAAAACATAGAATTCATACAGGTAAAGTATGAAAATCTCTTTGTCCGGTACTGTACCGGAAGAAAGAACGGCAACAAGCCGAAAGAAAGAGGTAGTTATCATGAGAAAGAAGAGAATTTTAGCAGTAACATTGGCAGCCGCTTTGGGTGTAACCGGTTTGACCGCTTGCGGCAGTTCGGAGAGCAGTACCGCAGACAGTGACACTGTCACAATCACAAACGTTTCCTATGACCCTACCCGTGAGTTGTATGCAGCATACAATGAAATCTTTGCAGAACACTGGAAAGAGGAAACCGGACAGACTGTAGAGGTTACACAGTCCCACGGCGGTTCCGGAAAACAGGCATTGGAAGTTGCAAACGGTCTGGAGGCAGATGTGGTTACCTTGGCATTGGAGTATGATGTAAAGGCAGTACAGGATGCCGGTCTGATTGAAGACGGTTGGATAGACGAGTTCGCAGATGACAGTGCACCGTATACATCCACCATTGTATTTCTGGTTCGTAAGGGGAATCCGAAGAACATTCAGGATTGGGATGATCTGGTAAAGGATGGCGTAGGAGTTATCACGCCAAATCCAAAGACTTCCGGTGGTGCAAGATGGAACTATTTAGCGGCTTGGGCATATGCAGACAATCTGTATAACGGCGATGAAGCAAAGATTGAGGAGTTTATCGGTAAGCTGTACGAAAATGTTCTGGTACTGGATTCCGGTGCAAGAGGTGCAACGACAACCTTTGTAGAAAATGGACAGGGTGATGTGCTGATTGCTTGGGAGAATGAAGCGTATCTCTCCATTGAGGATTATCCCGATGACTATGAGATTGTAACCCCCAGCATCAGCATTCTGGCACAGCCCTCTGTTGCAGTGGTAGACAGCGTCGTAGACGAGCGTGGAACGAGAGAGGTTGCAACTGAGTATTTGTCTTACCTCTATTCCGATGAGGCACAGCGAATTGCCGGAGATAATTATTATCGTCCGTCTAATGAGTCAATCTTGCAAGAGTATAGCGATGTTTTCGATTTGAGCATCAATCTGGTAACCATTGATGATTTTGGTGGATGGGACGAAGCACAGGAAAAGCATTTTACTGACGGTGGAATTTTTGACCAGATCTACGAAGAATAAGTATATAAAAGAGAGAGAATCAGAGAGAATAAAACGAAATGCTGCACAGTAAATTTACTCTGTGCAGTGTTACATAAACGAGGAGAAACAAATGAAAAAAGCAGGAAAACGGGTGATCCCCGGATTCGGAATTTCCATGGGAGTGACGCTGACGATTCTGAGCCTTGTGGTGCTGATTCCACTGGCTTCTCTGGTAATCTATACAGCACAGCTTAGCCCAAGAGAAATTTTTGCGACGATTACAAGAGATCGTGTGGTTGCAAGTTTTGAAGTCAGCTTTCTTACCGCATTTATCGCTTCGCTGATCAATCTTGTCATGGGAATTGTTCTGGCGTGGGTGCTGGTACGGTATCGCTTTCCGTTAAAGCGGTTGTTTGACGGGATGATCGAATTGCCTTTTGCACTGCCAACTGCAGTTGCCGGCATTGCCCTTACTTCCCTTACAGCCAATACAGGACTGATTGGAAAGTTTTTTGCGAAATTTGGAATTCAGATTGCCTATACCAGAATCGGAATTACCATAGCCCTTGTCTTTATCGGGATTCCTTTTGTCGTCCGTACCGTACAGCCGGTGCTGGAAAAGCTGGATCCATCTTATGAAGAGGCAGCCGGCATTCTGGGGGCAAGCCGGATTAAGATTTTCTGGAAGGTAATTGTACCGGAGATTTTGCCGGCAGCTTTGACAGGCTTTGGACTTGCCTTTGGAAGATGCTTGGGAGAGTACGGAAGCGTTGTATTTATCGCCGGAAATCAGCCGTATAAAACAGAGATTACTCCACTGATTATCATGTCTGAATTACAGGAATATGATTATGCCAGTGCAACAGCCATTGCCCTTGTAATGCTAATTGCAGCCTTTTTGGTGCTGTTTTTGACAAATCTGGTACAGTCGAGAAGTTCAAAAATTGTAAGAGGAGGGAACTAAGGGATGCATGAGGAAACGATTCGATCAAAAATTGTCAAATGGGTTCTCATTGGAATCAGCGTTTTATTTCTTGGATTGATGCTTTTGCTGCCGTTGATTACCGTAATTTCTGAGGCGTTGAAAAGCGGATGGGAAACGTATCGGGAAGCCGTTACAGATGAATACACCATCAAGGCACTGCTTCTGACAATCGAAGCCACTGTCTTTGCGTTGGTAATTAATACGGTGTTTGGCATTTTTGCAGCATGGCTTGTGACAAAGTTCCGCTTTAAAGGCAAAAAGCTTCTTACAACTTTAATTGATGTGCCGGTTACCGTTTCTCCGGTCATTGCCGGATTGATTTACGTGTTGACTTTTGGCAGACAGAGTATTCTCTATCCTTTCTTAAAAAGTCTGGACATTCAGGTTGTTTTTGCAGTACCGGGAATTATCCTTGCTACTGTTTTCGTAACATTCCCATTTGTCTCTCGGGAATTGATTCCGGTTCTGGAAACACAGGGCTCTGATGAGGAAGAGGCTGCTGCACTTATGGGTGCAAAGGGAACAACAATCTTTCGCAGAATCACATTTCCCCATATCAAGTGGGCGCTACTTTATGGAATCGTACTTTGCGCAGCAAGAGCCATGGGGGAATTCGGTGCAGTTTCTGTCTTGTCCGGACATCTCCGTGGAAAGACCAACACCTTGCCCCTACATGTAGAGATTCTTTTTAACGAGTTTAAATATGTGCCGGCATTTGCGGTGTCCTCCATTCTGGTTGTTTTGGCAGTATTGATTTTGATTATTCGCAGTATAATCGAGTATAGAGGAAAGAAGGAAAACTGAGATGTATGTGGAACTGAAGAATATCAACAAGCGTTTTGGAAATTATCAGGCATCTGATAACGTGAATTTCGGCATAGAAAAGGGAAAACTGATTGGACTTCTGGGACCAAGTGGCAGTGGAAAAACAACAATTTTGCGGATGATTGCCGGCTTGGAACAGCCTGACAGTGGAGAAATTATTATTGACGGCAAGGTCGTCAATGACATTCCTGCAAGCAAACGGGAAATTGGGTTTGTTTTTCAGAATTACGCTCTGTTTCGGTATATGACCGTTTATGATAATATTGCATTTGGGCTGAAAGTGCAAAAAGCAGAGAAGAAAGCAATTGACCAGCGTGTACAGGAACTGATCGAATTGATTGGCTTGAAGGGATTGGAAAAAAGATATCCCAGTCAGCTTTCCGGTGGACAGCGTCAGCGCGTTGCCTTTGCCAGAGCCCTTGCCCCAAATCCTCATTTGTTGCTTCTGGATGAGCCTTTTGCAGCAATTGATGCAAAAGTGCGACAGGAACTGCGTAGTTGGTTGAAAGAGATGATTCAAAAGCTTGGGGTTACCAGTATCTTTGTCACCCACGACCAGGAGGAAGCCATCGAGGTGGCAGATCAGATTATTGTTACCAATCAGGGAAGAATTGAGCAGATTGGTACGCCGTTGGAGGTCTATCAACATCCGGAAACCGCCTTTACTTCCGGATTTTTCGGGCAGACCTCTACCATCCGGGAATATCAGAAATTCCATTCTTTTGCGGAAATTCCCGGTGCAGACAAGGCAATTGTTCGTCCGGAATTTGTAAAGATCACGAAGAAAAACGAGGTACAGAAGTATCAGAAATCCGTTTCACAGGGTGTCGTGCAGAATGTGGCATTCCGAGGGGATCAGCTAGAGTATGTGGTACGGGTAAATGATGAACTTTTGACGGCAAAGCGGAATCTGGACGAGGCACAGTTGGAAGTGGGAGAAGAAGTCGATGTGTTCTTGTTCCGTATCTTTGTCAGCGTGGGAAATAAGGCGTATTTGTTGGAAAATCAGGCGATCCGTGAAAATGTTGTTGTGATTTAACAGCGTTGTATTTGAGGTGGATGTTATGGATATACAGGGAACAATCTGGATTTCGGCAAAGGATCGAAACGGTCTTGTTTGTGAGATTGCTTCAGAAATTACGAAATTGGATATCACTATAACGTATCACAAGGCAAAAGTCTATAACAACCATCATCGTGGAATGCTATCTGATTCTGAAATCAGAATTCGCTATGGAGATCCGTCACAGTTGGAGACGCTTTTGCGTTGTTTGCGAAAAATTCCCGGTGTGGTACAGGTGCGAAGTGAGAACAAGTTCTGAATAAAGGCAACATCGCCTAAAGGCACAGCAGAAGAAAATCCGCTGTGCCTTTTATATTACGAAAAGAAATATAATTTTCCTAAATTTCGCAAAATTCGCTTTCTCTTTGGGAGTTTTCCTGAATTTCTCGGAAAAATCCAATGGGATTCTGCTTTTTTTATAAAAAACGCTTGCAGATTTTTGTGAATTATGATAAAATAGAAAGCAGGACTATGGGCGAATGGGATAATCTGTTCAGTTCGCTCGATTTTATAGATAGAATTACTCACGGAAAAGGAGTCTTGATACATGGCAAAAATCAGAGTAGCTGTTTTGTTTGGCGGCGTGTCCAGTGAACACAGTGTATCACTGATATCGGCAGAAAATGTAATTCGCAGCATTCCAAAGGATAAGTATGAGGTGCTTTGCATCGGCATTACCAAAAAGGGACGCTGGCTGTATTATCCCGGAGATATCTCTGAGATTTCTACCGGTGCATGGGAACAGAATCCCGATTGTGCTGCTGCAATTCTCTCTCCGGATCCACTTCATGGTGGAATTGTCACCATTGAAAACGGAGAGACCTATATTAAAAAGGTAGACGTTGTTTTTCCGGTACTTCATGGCAGAAACGGCGAGGACGGCAGACTGCAAGGTATGCTGGAGATGGCACGGATTCCATATGTGGGCTGTGGCGTGATGAGTAGTGCGGTTTGCATGGATAAGGGAATGACCCATACGGTACTGGACTATAATGGAATCCAGACTGCAAAATGGGCATGTGTGCACCAGAGAGATCTGAATCGTTTGGATGAAAAATGCGTTGCAATCGGTGAAACCCTGGGCTTCCCCCTGTTTGTAAAGCCGGCAAATGCAGGTTCTTCCGTTGGCGTAAACAAGGCAACCGATCTGGAGTCTCTGAAAGATGCGGTACAGATTGCCTTTACTCACGATGAAAAGGTAATCATTGAGGAGTATATTGAGGGAAGAGAACTGGAAGTCGCTGTGTTTGGCTATGATGCACCTTTTGCTTCCTATGTCGGAGAGATTGAACCGGCAGCAGAGTTTTACGATTATGATGACAAGTACATCAATGGAACGTCCAAGTTGTATATTCCGGCGCGGATTTCTGAAAAGGATTCGGATCTGATCCGGGAAATTGCAGTGCGTGCTTATACAGTTCTTGGCTGCAAGGGCTTGTCTCGGGTAGATTTCTTCCTGTCCAAGGATGGTTCTGTTATTCTCAATGAGATTAACACTATGCCCGGCTTTACCAGCATCAGCATGTATCCGAAACTTATGGAACACATGGGAATGACACAGGAGTATCTGGTAGATAAACTTCTGGAACAGGCAATGGAGAATACAGCACGGAGTTAAGAACTTGTTCTAAGGCGACACCGCACAAAGATTGTGCGTCAGATACGCCGTCAGATTTTTTGTCAGATGAAACAAAAAGCGGAGTGCATACTTTGTGTATGCACGAGCATTTTTGTGAAATATGACGGAAAATATGCAAGCAGATGACGTGCAAAGCCGTCGGGCGGTCTTTGTGCGGTGTTGCCTAAAGTCTAAGCCCTAGAAAGGAGAGTCTGTCTGAAAGTCAGGCAGCGAGAACACTATGAAAAATGATGCCATTGGCGTTTTTGATTCCGGTATGGGTGGCTTGACAGCAGTAAAAGAACTGAACGCTTTGTTGCCCAATGAAAATATTATTTACTTTGGGGATACGGCACGGATTCCCTATGGGAGCCGTAGTCAGGAAACGGTGCTTCGGTATGCCAAAGAGGATGTGGCGTTTTTGCGACAGAATGCGGTAAAAATGATTATTGCTGCTTGTGGCACGGTAAGTTCTGTAATTGGTGACACGCCTCTTGTTACAGATGTGCCCTTTACCGGTGTTGTTCTCCCCACTGCGGAGGCTGCTTGTCGTCTGACAAAGAACGGAAAGGTCGGCGTAATTGGTACGCCTGCCACTGTCAAAAGTGGTAGCTATGTAGAGGCAATTCACAAGCTGCGTCCGGAGGTTCAGGTTTATCCCCAGGCATGTCCGCTGTTTGTGCATCTGGTGGAAAACGGCTATACGGATTTTGAGAATCCGGTGACTCGTCTTGTGGCAGAGGAATATCTGGCACCAATGCGAGATGCCGGCGTGGATACCTTGATTATGGGTTGTACTCATTACCCTGTGATCCGGGAAATCATTGCCGATCTGATGGGGGAGGGCGTTACCTTGATCTCCTCCGGTGCAGAGGCAGCAAATTACGCAAAAAAATGTCTGACAGCACAAAATCTTCTGGCAGACAGAAAAACACCGGGAGAGAACACCTATTATGTCAGTGACAGCCCGGAGATGTTTATGGAAAATGCCAAGCATTTTTTACAGCAAGACGTGGTCGGAAAAGTGTTCCGGCATAGTTTGTAAAGAACAGAGGTGAGCCGACATAGATGAGAACCGTTTGTATTACAATGAAAAGTCGTCAACAGACAATGGACGATGACGAAGAAACAGAACTCGTTACAATGGGAACTTGTGAATGGGATGGAGATGCCCTTGTGTTGTCTTATGATGATACAGAAGCCACCGGGTTTGCCGGTTCTACCACAACCATTCGCATTACCAGGGAGTCTCTTGTCACAATTTTGCGAACAGGTACTGTAAACTCAAATTTGACGTTAGAGATGGGAAAAAAACATCATTGTCTTTATCAGACTCCTTATGGAAATATGATGCTTGGTGTGCTTGCAAAGAAAATGAGTTGCCAGCTTTCTGACCTGTATGGGGAGATGGAGTTGGAGTATATTATTGATATGAATGCTGCGTTTTTATCGGATCATACCATTCAGATGCGCTGGGAATCAGAACATCTGGATACAGAGAGAATGCAGGAGTGGAAGAGAGAAACAGGAGCGGAAACTTCCTGTTGTTTCAAGGAAAGGAACGAATCGTAATATGGCAGATTGTATGAAAATGGCATCGGAGTCGTTGTATCAGATGCTTCTGGATGGACTTGGACGGTTGGTAGCAGAGGAAAAGCTGCCGGCAGAACCGATTCCGTCTTTCCGTGTGGAGGTTCCGGCAGACAAATCCCACGGGGATTTTGCTGCAAACGTGGCAATGGTCAGCGCAAAGACCTTCCGCATGGCACCAAGAAAAATTGCAGAACTGCTGTTAGAGGTTGTTTCTCTGGAGGGTACGATCTTTGAAAGAGCAGAGATTGCAGGTCCCGGTTTTTTGAATTTCTTTTTGAAACAGGATTGGTTTGCCGGTGTCGTAAAGACAGTTCTTACAGAAAAAGAAGCCTATGGCAGAACAAATTCCGGTGCAGGAAAGCGTGTCCTTGTTGAATTTGTTTCCGCAAATCCCACAGGTCCTATGCATGTAGGCAACGCCAGAGGTGGCGCATTGGGGGATAGCCTTGCAGAGATTCTCAGTTGGACAGGTTGGGACGTACAGCGTGAGTTTTATGTAAATGATGCCGGCAATCAGATTGAAAAGTTTGCAACTTCTCTGGAAGTACGTTATCTTCAGCAGTTTGATCCGACAGTGGAAATGCCGGAGGATGCCTATCAGGGAATTGATATTGTAGAACACGCCGAAAACTTCACCAAGGAAAATGGCGATGCCTATGTAAATTGCGATTCCAAAACAAGACGTGATGCGCTGGTTGCCTTTGCACTTCCCAAGAACATTGAGGGACTGGAACGGGATCTGAAAAAATATCGCATTGTCTATGACAACTGGTTCCGGGAGAGTACCTTGCACCAGAATGGTCAGGTGCAGTGGGTTGTGGAGGAACTGACACGTCGTGGGTATACCTACGAAAAAGAAGACGCTGTCTGGTTCAAAGCAACGGAATTTGGCGCAGATAAAGACTTTGTTCTGGTTCGTGCCAATGGAATTCCCACTTATGTGGTACCGGATATCGCATATCATTATGATAAGCTGATGGGCAGAAAATTTGATAAGGCAATTGACATTCTGGGGGCAGATCATCACGGCTATGTTCCTCGGTTAAAGGCTGCTTTGACAGCACTTGGTGCAGATGCAGATCGTCTGGATGTTGTGTTGATGCAAATGGTTATGCTGATGCGAGACGGAGAAGTGGTAAAACTCTCCAAGCGAAGCGGAAAGGCAATTACCCTTGTTACGCTTCTGGATGAAATTCCTCTGGATGCTGCGAGATTCTTCTTTAACACCAGAGAGGCAAATTCTCATTTTGAATTTGATCTGGATCTTGCTGTGGAAAAATCTTCTCAGAATCCGGTGTACTATGTACAGTATGCCCACGCCAGAATTTGTAGTCTGCTTCGTGCAATGGAAGAAGAGGGCTTGACCCTTGCGCAGTGTGACAGTGCTTTTCTCTCCCTCCTGACCCAGCAGCCGGAGATTGAATTGATTCGTCACCTTGCTGCACTGCCATCGGAACTGGATGCTGCTGCAAAGGCATATGATCCTTCGAAAGTGACAAAGTATTCCACAGAACTTGCTACACTGTTCCATAAGTTCTATGATGTTTGCAGCATCAAATATGCGGAAACAACAGAATTGAAACAGGCACGGATGCTTTTGTGTGAAGCAACTCGTCAGGCAATTGCAAATGTTCTGCGGATTCTGAAGGTGACAGTTCCTGAGAAAATGTAAGGCAACACCGCACAAGACCCAGCGTCAGATGTTCTTTGTGTGGTGTCGCCTAAGAACAAGCTCCAACTTCTTCCAGTATGGAAATAGATTACAATCTAGTTACAGTGGAAATGGTGCGTACCGTGTTTTTCTTGTGAAAATTCGGGAAAAACCTTGCGATATGCAAAATATCGAATAAAGTTTAACAGTATATCTACAAATCAAGCAGAGGAATGTGTTACAATTTGTAATATATTGAACTGCACAGGATTTCAATCAGAAAGGAAGTATCCATATGTCAAATCGTTTATTTCAGGGATTGGTACATCAGATGCGTGACACCATTGATGCAACCATCGGCGTGGTAGATGACACTGCCACGATAATTGCGTGCAGTGACCTTACAAAGGTTGGCACAACCAATGAGTTTGTTTCGCTGGATCTGAGCGATGTACACGATATTTTTATTCGTGATGGGTATACCTATAAGCCTTTTGGTTCTCGGACAAAGCCGGAATATGCAGTCTTTGTAGAAGGAATGGATGACACCGCTGCAAAATATGCGAACATTCTGGCAATCTCGCTGTTCAATATTAAACAGTATTATGATGAAAAGTATGATCGGAACAACTTCATCAAGAATGTAGTACTGGACAATGTACTCCCCGGAGATATTGTCATTAAAGCAAGAGAGTTGCATTTTAATGCAGAAGTAAGTCGTGTGGTTTTGCTGATTCGTATCGTTTCCGCAAACGATGTATCTGCATATGATGTAATTCAGAATTTGTTCCCGGATAAAAACAAGGATTTTGTCTTTACCATTTCCGAGTCAGACATTGTTCTTGTAAAGGAAATCAAGGGCACAGTGGATACCAAGGATCTGGAAAAGTTGGCACGTTCCATTGCCGATACGCTGAGTAGTGAATTCTACACGCGAGTAAATGTTGGAATTGGTACTACTGTGGTAGGCGTAAAGGAACTCTCTCGTTCCTTTAAAGAGGCACAGATGGCATTGGAGGTTGGCAAGGTTTTCGATACAGACAAGGCAATTGTCAGCTATGAGAACCTTGGAATTGCCAGACTTGTTTACCATCTGCCTAAGACACTCTGCGAAACATTCCTGCACGAGGTCTTTAAGCGTGGCAGCATTGAATCTCTCGATCATGAAACGCTGTTTACCATTCAGAAGTTCTTTGAGAACAATCTGAATGTATCAGAAACCTCCAGAAAACTTTTTGTACACCGGAATACACTGGTGTATCGTCTTGAGAAAATCAAGAAACTGACGGGTCTGGATTTGCGGGAATTTGACCACGCCATTATCTTTAAAATTGCATTGATGGTAAAGAAATATCTCTCAGCAAACCCGGCAAAATTCTAACGTTTTGGGCAATGCTGCATCAAGCGTATCCGGCGGTTTTAGAGTTGGTAAAATGTGCAGAAAAGACGTGCATTGAATCCATGAATATAAACTCTCATACGCCATTTGTTGACACAAGGTTTTGTGCCTAT
>CAYXKI010000031.1:0-13240 GCA_964465095.1 uncultured Ruminococcus sp. | reverse complement strand
CTCGCACCACCAAGGTCAATGTCATTCAATAAGGTCACACCAACTTTTTTATATTTTTTATTTTCAAGAATTGTAGTATTATTGTTCGATAATAACGAATAATAATATAGAACCACCGCAAGTTGTTCGGCGGTGCTGATGTAATAATTACGATAGTTTCCGCCAAGTGCCTCGTCTTTTTCTACTACGTAGTAAAGAGGCAACTGTGTACTCTCTTTCACAGAATCCAATGCAAGAGGAGCAGAGTCGGAATAACCGCTGTAAGTGGTAGAAATGCCATCAGGAACGGCTATTTCCGAATATGTGATTTCTCCCCGAAGTTCTTGTCCTACATTGGAAGCTACGGCTGTAGTGGAAGTTGCAACGGTAACATTGTTGATCGTTGTCCCCGACCACATTGCGGCGGCTGGAGTTACATCATAATTCTTTTTGCTTGACGTCCAACTTGTCCAGCCAAGGCTTTGTGCCTTTGCATTCCAAAGCGCCGGCACGTCCAAAGTAGCCGCCGCAGAGGCAGCCTCTACCGAATTTTCCCCGATCGGTATCCCATCCCACGAAAACATCCCAATCAAAATAAATCCAACCAACAGGAGCGCCACGAAGCGTCCGTGCCGGCTTTGCGAAATCATTTTTCTTTGCATGTTCCTCACCTCTTCGTTACCAACACCGTGATCATTTTCCAAAAAAAACATCACAATGTGCAAAGACGATTCCTTTTTTTGCCCTGCAAAATCCGTCTATTTTACAGGAATGATTGGTACACAAGCATAAATCAAAATTACATAATTTTTCCAATTCGATGTCGCATTCGACTGGAAATTATTGGAAGATATTTGCAACATCCATATTTTGGTTATTTTTGGTTATCCAGTTATCTTCCAAGTGTACGAGATTTATTCATTGTGTTCTTATGCTAATTATAGCATATATTTTCCAAAAATGCAAGTACTTTCTAAATCATATATATATATATATATATTAACATATAAATATTCAATACATAATTTGAAGCGAATTGCAATGAGGGCGTGAATTTCGGGAAAATCGGGAGAATTGTGACGTTTTTTCGTTTGTATTCGGTTTCGAGCAGAACTGGAAAAGAAATCACCGGAAAGAATTTTCATTTCAAGTGTTGATTGGACACGAACAAAATGGTATAATTAGGTCAGAAAGGAAAGAAGAGAGCCGAATTTAAAGTGTTACTGCGAATGAGGTGATTTTTATGAACTATGCGATCGGACAGTGTATCTCCGGATTTTCTGATGGATTTCAGAATGCAGCGCCTTATTTCACGCAAAATCAATGCGCTTTTCTGACTGCATTTCGCAAGGACGATCTCCTTTCTCCGGACGGGCTTCAGGAGCAGATACGGCGGAGCAAACAATTAGAGTCTGCTGTGCGTGCTTCGGGGCTAAGCTATATCAGCGAAAAGGGAAAGCTTTTCGAACAAGATGACGATAATCATATTACCTGCGTTCCGGAAAGTACATTTTGCATCATTAACAATCGTTTCACCCCGGAGGATTTTGTAAAGCTTATGATTCACTGGTGTGGGGCTTTTGATCTGGATGATGTGTTTGTGACAGAACCGATGCCGGAGCGAAATCCAGTGGATGGGAAACCTCTGGTGAATAAACCTATTGATGTGGTCGGGACGTATTACGACACCTATGGCACGTCGGTCAAGGCGTTTCATCACGCTGATCTGGACGATGCGGATGTGTATTTCTCCAACATCTATGGTACAGACTTTATCGTGGAAAAAACAGAATGCCATGAAACTGAGGGGCATCCTCTCTACACGGCTGACGGGCATGCCCTTGCCGTGCAGGATTTCCAAGATCTGTACCCCAAACTCTGACAGTTTCCAAAAAAAGAACAACTGTTGTCCATTTCCTTTCCTTCCTTGTTTTCCGTTCTTTTCCTCCACGTTTTTGCGTGGAGGTTTTTCTTTGTGTGGTGTCGCCTATATAGAAAAAGCACTCCCACAACTCGGATTTCTCCGGGTGGAAGTGCTTTTTAAAAGGGATGCGATATCGCCTTAAGATGCTCGATAAGTAACCCACTGATAGGAAGCTGTCAGCGGTGTTGTGCCATCGTAGGCATTCAGCCAACTATCTACCCCGATGCCGTTCCAGACATTCATCATGATTTTTCCGGGGGTAGAGGGAATATTTGTGGTAGCGGTGTAGACTGCTTCGCCGTCTACATACCATGTGATGGAATCTTCCTGCCAATCAAAGCCGTAGGTGTGGAAGCCTTCGGATGCATCGAATCCTAAGTCATAAAGGTATTCGTGATTGCCGACACCGTTGGTGTAGTAATTGAACTGTACCTTTGTGGTGTCCTTGCCCAGAATTTCCACATCAATCTCGTCCCAAGGGTTATCATCAGAGGGACCGGTGTAGGTGAAAAAGGAGGAAACAACACCGTCGTTGCTGATTGCTTGCATAGAGGTTTCATAGTAACCGTAGCCATAAAAGTCAGCGCTGCGATATTCTGCGCCGGCATAGTCATAGGTGCCTTTGGGGTCTGTGGTAATGGAGAGATTCAGTGCGTTCTCTTGAATTGTTGCATTGGTACCACGCCAGACGCAGTTAAAGCATGAACCATTTGACCAACCATCCGATGCATAGAACAGGGAGGAAGTGCCCTTTCGGAAATCTGCCAGAATTGTGGCTGATGCATCTGGGGTGGCTTCTGCGTCGCTATCCTCCTTGTCTGTATCTGTGTCTTCTGTCTTTCCAAGTAGAAGCTGACGCAGTGCTGCAAGATCGAAGCCGTTAATAGTGTTATCCTCTAAGAGATCTGCATTTTTCCAGTTAGTAAGGCTTCCCTCGCCCAAGAGGAATTTTTGCAGCATTACAAGATCGGCGACAGTACAAGTAGTATCAGCGTTGCAATCGCCGGGCAATGTTGCGCTGATTTCAGCGGTATTGGTAAGAGACAACAGGTAAACCAGAGGAGAATTCCAGTAGATTGTGATTTCATTGGTGGAATAACTCTCAGAATTGTCTACATAGCATTTTGCACTGGCAACCCCAGACAGATATGCCTTGGCTGCGCTATCATCCAGATAGGAGTCTACGCCACCTACCAGCATTCCTTTCATGGCTGTTCCTTTTGCCATAGAGGGGCGATGATGGGGATTTTCCGGAGAAACTGTGCCATATCCGGTAACAAAGCAAGTACTCAGAGGATTTTCTCCCAAGAGGTAATCGGATTGCGCAATTGCAGCATTCAGATATTTCTCCTCTCCTGTCAACTGATATGCTAACGCCAACGTAATTCCGGCATTGGCAATTGTCATATTGCTGCCCCAATTATACTTATTGATTGCGACACCATATGGGCTGTTATTAGACACTTTCAGATAGGTGTTTGCCTGATTGGTTACAGAGGCTTTTGCTCTTGTATAAATGGTATCCGTTTTCGAGATCTCTTCCATAGTGAGAATTGCGATATTTCCGTAATCTCCTACAGTAGACCAGTCCAGACCGGTTTTGATTGTCATACTTTCCAAACTAGTACGATATTGTGTCTCTCCTGTCGCACGATACATCTGCGCTGCTGCCCAATATCGCTCGTCCTTATCGGAACTATCTCCATAATCCCCCGTGGTAATATCTTCCGGATTCTCATAAATCAGATCGGGATTTTCCTCCAAAAAGTTCCAAGCACGTTCTGCTGCTTCCAGACAAGTTGTTGCAAATGTAGGGTCAATTTCCTGATAAAACTCATATGCCATTGCCATCACAGCACAGAAATCTGCGGTGGCAGTTGTAGAAACTGGTGTGACAATCAGAGTATCTGTTTCCAATTCCGGCAATACATAACCTGGGAAATTCTCACAGGTAACCTTATGGTATACACCGCCGGATTCTGCCTGCATTTTCAGCATCCAATTCAGTTCATACTGTACCTCATCCAGAAGATCCGGGACACCGTTTCCGCTTTCGGGAATTCCAACAGCATCGCTATACAATTCCGGATTTGCCTGATATGCGTAAAGCAAATCAGCAACTGCTTTTGCCCCGGCAACGACATATCGCCCATAATCTCCGGCATCATGCCAACCACCGCTGACATCAATTGTATCCGTTGTTCCATAAATCACCGCAGGGGTATTATGGCAAACCTTATGCGAAAAAGTTTCATCCTCTATGGCTGTACCGCACCGCTGTAGGTAAAACATCCGAACGGTATCGTCCAGAAGTTCGCTATACCAATTATCAGAAATTGTAAAGGAATAAGAATCATCTTCTGCTGCGTCGCAAGTGATATAATACGTTCCCGGTTCGGTTACCGCTGAAAAATCAAAGGTATAGTCTGTTTCCTCAGCAGAACTGTTTTTCACACCGGCAGAGAGATCAATGTTATCGCTATAAACTGCCTCTCCGGTATCTGCATTGACAACGGTACAAAGGGCAGTTCCCTCGGTTTCTTTCAGATTGCGAAGCACTGCAGTTTTCTGGCTTATGGTAGCATAGCCTACCTGATTCGTGACAATCGGAGATTCATACGCCAAAATAGTGCTATAATCTACTGCACTATCATCCACCAATTCCAAGGAAACGTTGTCCAGATAAATCGTGTGTTCCTCCAGATCTGTCCCTTGTGTCCCACAGTTAAATACAAGCTTTGCCATGATATCGGTTTCCGCTTCCATGGTAAAGGTATAGTCCACAGTTTGCGGTTCTTCCGTCAGACTCAACTTTTTCCAAGTGTACGCCTGATACGTTCCACCATTTTGCTGAATCAACCCCTCCACCGTGCGATCTACTGTAGAGGAAATATCATATTTCAACCGATAAACGCCATTCTGGTACAGCGGAATAATATCGTAATAAACCTGTACCGCATAATTTACCTTTCCAAGGCTTGTGACGTGAAGAGCAAGCTTTCCATCCTCGGTAGACAAGCTGCAAGCACCGCCACTTTCTTTATACGTGCCCCATCCGGTCGTGCTTGTATCAAAAGTAGCGTTTTGAATCAAATTCGTTGCACCAACAGAAAGCGACACCGCCGGCAATCCTGACATCAGCACTGCCCCGGCTGCAAGGGCAGCCAACATTTGTTTCCATATACGTCGTTTCATAAAGCATCCTTTCCCCGGTGAACCCCCACCGGTCTGCGGAAACACCGCACATTATTACTAGAATCATTGTACCATGCAGAATAAAATTTGTCAAGAATGTCCAATGGTAAAATTATTATGAATCTAACTTCCAGAATTCTCTTGACAATCCCTTTTCCCTCTGCTATAATATGAATATGAAAATCATTTTCAAATTGAGGTGGATTTCACAAATGAAAAAGAAACTACTTTCTCTGATTCTTGCCATTTTCTGCTTTGTTGGAATGCTTACAGGTTGTGGCAACAGTCTGAAATATAACACGCAAAAAAAGCAAATTCTCTGCACCATTTTTCCACTCTATGACTGGACAAGAGAAATTGTCGGCGAGTCTGATTCCTTTGAAGTAACACTCCTGATACAAAATGGGACAGATTTCCATAGTTATCAGCCCAGTGTAAAAGACATTGCTACTATTATAAATGCAGATTTACTCTGCTATATCGGTGGGACTTCTGACAGTTGGGTTATGGATGCATTTTCTACTACAAACACCCAGACCCCTCCCACAATTTCCATGTTGGATGCAGCACAGGCAGAAGAAGAACTTCTAACGGAAGGGATGCAAGAAGAACGTCATTCCGAAGAAGCGGAGGAAGAAGAACTTGACGAACATGTGTGGCTTTCCCCCTCCCGTGCAAAGATGGTTTGCGAGGTCATTTATAACACGATTTGTCAACTCGACCCGAAAAACGCTGAGGAATACAAAGAAAATTATACTGCCTATCTTGCAAAGCTAGATGCACTGGATACAAGCTATCAGGAATGCATACAAAACGCACCCATTCAGACCATTCTGGTGGCGGATCGGTTTCCTTTTCGTTATCTGGTTCAGGATTATCACCTTACATCTTTTGCTGCCTTTCCCGGATGTTCCACAGATAGCCAAGCGAGTTTTTCCACCATTGCCTTTCTCTCTGAGAAACTACGTTCCCTTGATCTCCCCGGTGTGATTCTCACAGAAAGTGGAAGTACTTCTCTTGCCAAAACAATCTTAGAAAATGCAGACAGCCAAGGGGAAATCTTTGTACTGGATTCTCTGCAATCCATCACTCGTGATCAACTAGACAATGGGGAAACCTATCTTACTCGGATGGAATACAATCTGGAAATTTTAAAGCAAGCCCTTGGAACTGTGTAAAGGAGGCTATATTTTATGGCACAACTCATCTGTTCGAACTTAACACTTGGATATGACGGTGTTCCGGTAACAGAACACTTAAGCTTTTCTGTCCATGCCGGAGACTATTTATATATTGTCGGGGAAAATGGTTCCGGAAAAAGCACCTTAATCCATGCACTCCTTGGACTAAAATCTCCTATGTCCGGAAAAATCACCACAGGAGACGGATTGTCCGCAAAGGAAATTGGCTATCTTCCTCAGCAAACACAGGTACAACGAGATTTTCCGGCATCCGTACAGGAGATTGTTCGTTCCGGATGTCTGAATCGTGCTGGATGGCGACCTTTTTATACAAAAGCAGAAAAGCAACTTGCAGAAAGAAACATGGAACGTCTTGGTATTCTCTCTCTGGCAAAAAAATGCTACCAGGAATTGTCCGGCGGACAGCAACAGCGTGTGCTTCTCGCAAGGGCACTTGGTGCGACACAAAAAATGCTACTTCTGGATGAACCGGTAACCGGATTAGATCCAAAAGCACAAAATGAATTATACGAACTGATTGATTCCTTGAATCAAGAGGACGGCATTACAATTCTCATGGTTTCCCATGATATGGAGGCTGCGGTAAAATACGCCTCCCATGTACTTCACATCAGTAAAACGCCTTTGTTCTTTGGCACAAAGGAAGCATATCTTCACTCAAAAATCGGACAAGCATACACGGAAGAAGGAGGTGCCAACGTATGTCAATTTTCGAACAACTAAAAGGATATCTCTCTTTTTCCTTCGTCCAATATGCGTTGATTGCAGGGGTGCTGATTGCCTTGTGTTCCTCTCTTCTGGGAGTCACCTTAGTCTTAAAGCGATTCTCTGTAATCGGCGATGGATTATCCCATGTAGCATTTGGTGCGTTGGCAGTTGCCACAGTTTTACGAATCGAAAACAGTATGCTGCTTGTTATGCCGGTGACGATTCTTAGTGCAATTCTTCTTCTCTGTGCCGGGCAGCGTGCCAAACTCAAAGGAGACGCTGCAATTGCAATGCTTTCTGTCAGTGCCTTAGCCATTGGGTACCTGGTACAAAATCTGTTTTCTTCTTCCTCTAATCTCTCCGGAGATGTATGCAGTACGCTTTTTGGATCTACATTAATTCTGACACTTTCTAAAACCGATGTATGGATTTGTGTGATTCTATCCATTCTTGTCATGCTGATTTTTTTATTCTGCTATCATAAAATTTTCTCAGTGACATTTGATGAGACCTTTGCTGCTGCAACAGGAATCCATGCTGGATTCTATAATATGCTGATTGCCATAATCACTGCTGTTATTATTGTTCTGGCAATGAATCTGGTCGGTTCGCTTCTGACTTCTGCATTGATTATCTTCCCGGCACTTTCTTCTATGCGCTTGTTCCATAACTTTCGTAGTGTAATTCTTTGTTCCGGAATACTCTCCGTTCTCTGCACAGTTTCCGGGCTGCTTGTATCCATTCTGGCTTCCACGCCTGTTGGGGCAACCATTGTGATTACCGACCTTTTGGCGTTTTTCCTTTGTGCTGTAATCGGGAAATTACGAAAAGGATAAAGACACATCATACGTATATAAAAAAGGCAACACCACACAATTGCTGTGCAGTGTTGCCTTTCTTTTTATCCATGTCCAAAAACAAACAACTGAAACAATGCCATCCATTCTCTTACCCAATAAGTAGGAACAAATAATGCTCTTGTTTTAGCGCTATAAGCGGTAGAACTCAATCCCTCTTTTTCTGCCAAAAGACTGGCTCGGTATTGATGGAATTCGTCTGTCACAATGATGATTTCATTGGAAAGCCCTTGTTCTTCCAGAATTGCCGCTGTGTTCCGCAAATTTTCCTGGGTGTCCTTGGACTCGTCCTCGATCAGAATCCGCTCTGCCGGGATGTCGTGTTCCACAAGCCAATTTGCCATTGCCTGCCCTTCCGGAATATCTTCCCCAAGTCCCTGTCCTCCGGTTACAATGCAAGTTACCTCCGGATGATCCAAGAGATATTCCCTTGCGGTTTTTAATCGTCTTGTCAGCATCAAGCTTGGCGTTTCCCCACGGACTTTACAGCCCAGAACGACAACAGTTGTCGGTTCTGTAGGGGTATTTGAAAGTGCACGAACCATCTGAACAGACATTACAGTAGAAAATGCAATTCCGGCAACTAAAGCAAGAGATAACAAAGATAGCCCGATTTTTCCGATCACAGATTGCCAGATCAGCAGCATAAGATGCCAGAATTTTTCCGGAAAAATTGTGATAAAGAGAAGCACCAGACAAGCAAGAATTCCAAACAAATTTCCCGGATTACAAATGTGTTTGAAAATCGGTGCGACAAAGAAATAAAGTAAAACAAGTTCCGGAAGCACCAATAAATATCGTATCCGCATACACCCTCCTATTCAGTTTCTGATTGCACCACTTTGGCTGGCTTTTCTGTCGCAACACAAAAGCGCTGCAACAAAAGCCCCAATACAAACGCCAGAATATCTCCCAAAGTTGTAACTAGTCGCATTGTTACGGCGTAAAGCGTAATTGTATCTGTATCCATAAAGCTACTGCACATCAGCATCATCACTGCCTCACGAACCCCAAATCCACCAGGGGCACCGGGGGTGATGTATCCAATCACCCATGAAAACAAATAAGTTCCGAGAAACAGTGCCATCTGATCCTTTGGAATGTCAAACATCGTACATGCAGGAATCGCATACATTGCAGTTGCCACAACATACTGAAAGATATAAAGCAACAGCACGGAAAGCAGTCTTGGCAAAGTATCTTTTTTTAGTAGTTTGCTATATTTCCGGAAATAATTCTGAAGTTGCTGCCGAAATTTCCACCGACACAGCAACAGCAAAAGCACAACAAGCACAACACCTGCCAGAAGAATCACCAGAAAATTCTTTCGGTACGCCTGAAAAATTTCGATCATTTGACGACCCATTAGCAAAAGAATCAACAGAAAGGGTGTAATAAAGCAACAGAGAATCTCCAAGATTGTAGAACACGCCACATCTACGTGGCTGATCTGCATATCTGCTGCAAGGCGATTACGTCCCACGTATTGAAAGACATTCCCAGGTACATATTTCATAAAATTCGACCGGGCATAAACAGAAGCGGCACTTTTCAAAGGGATTTTCACTCCGGAGAGAATCCGTATAAACCGCACCCAAGGGACACTCAAAAAAAAGACAATTCCGGTCTGAACCAGCACACAAATCGTAATGATCAAAAGTGTCTTTCCATCTGTAAACATTGACCAGTCCACATCCATGGTAACAAGTTTTTTCACCACGAAAACCATCGCAATTACGGTAACAATCATACCGATTACTTTGTAATATTTTTTCAGAAAACTCATAAAATTTCTAGTTCCTTTCGGGGAAATTGCCTTTTAAAGTGGATTCCCACATTTCCCACAGAATTTGCTGCCTGCATCTATTTTTTCTCCGCAATGTGCGCAATATTTTTCTCCTTCAGAATCTTTTTTGTCAGATTCTACAGGCGTATTTTCCACCGGTGGAAGCGTTTCCTGTTCAGTCGGTACTGAGGGGGCTGTGGCTGAAATGAGAGAAGATTCCGACTTGGAGTTTTCTTTGGAATCCGACAAATTTTTCTTCGCACTTTTTTTCTTTCCGGATTTACATACAAGGAGACCAATTACGAAAAGCAAAATTCCTACCCCGGCAAAACAACCGGTGCTTTCCAGCACAGGAATGGAAAGCGTCAGAAGTCCTGATTTTGCAAAAGAAAATCCAGAAATAACGTCCAGAACGCTTACCAAGAGAAGCATAACGCTACTTCCAAGAAGCAAAACAAATGCAGGAATTCCCACGGCACAGCCCATTCCGGTCAGCATTCTTCCCTTATGCCATTTTTTTCGAATTGCAAGGACAATCCACCAGATGACTGCACCCAAAGTAAGCACGCCGAAGACAATTTCGCCGGCAATGCCACAATAGGCACGGAAAACAAACTTTCCTACGCCATGTCCGACAACAGTTTCCATACCATCGTTTAAAGCGTTGACATCATCATCCATTGTCCAATGAAGAGAACTGCGATCTGCTTCTGAAAAAGTAACACCAGTTTCCCGTTTCATGGTTTTTGTAATGTCTACTTGCAGAATATCTGCGATTTCGTCCACGTCCATTGTTGGCATTTTATCTGTTTTCCAGAGGAGATATTTTTCCATCTGACTAAGGTAATCATAAAA
Organism: uncultured Ruminococcus sp.; assembly: GCA_964465095.1. Taxonomy (GTDB): domain Bacteria; phylum Bacillota; class Clostridia; order Oscillospirales; family Ruminococcaceae; genus Ruminococcus_C. The sequence continues at coordinate 2,734 of CAYXKI010000031.1, read as the reverse complement.
ATATGCACTTACCTCCGGCTGTTCCAGTGCTGTTTCTGCATATTCTTCTGTCAAATTCGGAGCATCCCAAAGATACCAGTCATAAATCCACTTTCCAAGGGACTGCGTTGTTCCCTGCTGTGTTACATCTGCTTCTGACAACTCGGTTTCTGAAAAGGCAGTAGAAAAACTACGCTGTGTCAAACTGCTATGAATCAGAACGCTGAAAAGGAACAGCAAAGCCATAACAAATGTCAAGAGAAATAGCAGAATCGAACCAATTACAGCCCCTGCCTTAGAGGGCTGCTTCTTTTTCTCAGTTTCCGGTTGTGCTTCATTTTTTGATTTTTTCATTTTTTGTCCTCTTTTCCTTGAATGGAGACACCGCACAAAGACGACGAAAAATCGTCGAATGGTCTTTATGCGGTGCTAAGCTACACATATTTCTTTAATTATATCATTCTTTAGATTTTCTGTCAAGATGTTATCACAAAAAATCAGCGAATTTCCGTACAGATTTGCCCTGAAACTCATTCAGCGTCATAACTGTCCAAAAAGTGATGGGTTCCTGCTTTGTCTTTGTATGCAATAACCGTACTAAGGTTTACGTTTTCCACGCTGCGGAAAATGTTTGCCTCTACTTGAGGATTTCCCTTTTTCAACTCTGCAATCAATTGCTTAATCTCCTGTCGTTTGGACACCGCATGGGTTGGTGTACATGTAGTACAGGTATCTGTAAATTTGCAGGCACACTGAATAAAATGCAAATCGTTATAATCACGCCAATGTTTGATCTCATCCTCTCGGATTAAATAAAGCGGGCGGATCAGTTCCATTCCTTCAAAGTTACTGCTATGAAGCTTTGGCATCATGGTTTGCATCTGACCACCATAAAGCATTCCCATAAGGATTGTTTCAATTACATCATCATAATGATGCCCCAAAGCGATTTTATTACAACCCAGAGATTTTGCCTTATTATAAAGGTATCCCCTCCGCATACGAGCACAAAGATAACATGGATTTTTCTCCACGTGATAAACGGAATCAAAAATATCCGATTCAAAAATCGTGATGGGAATGGACATGGAGGCAGCATTCTGTTCGATAATACGACGATTTGCCTCGCTATACCCGGGATCCATAACCAAAAACACCACTTCAAAAGGAAACTTATGATGCAACTGTAATTCCTGAAACAGCTTCGCCATCAGCATAGAATCCTTTCCGCCGGAAATACAAACTGCAATTTTATCGCCCGGTTTTACCAATTCATAGGTGTTGATTGCTTTTGTAAATTTGCACCAGATTGTTTTATGGAATTTCTTTCGGATGCTCTTTTCTACCGATTCTGTAATCTGGCGATTTTCCATTTTTTCTCGCAGCCATGCCACATAACCACCAGTAAGATTATAGGCATCATACCCACGTTCTCGCAAGTTCTCTGCTGCTTCTGCACTGATAATACCACTTTTGCAGCAAAGAATCAGCTTTTTCTCTCTTGGTAACGCAAGGTCTTCCGCCTCCAGTTGTTCTGTAGGAAGATTGATTGCACCATCAATGTGCCCATATTGAAAAGCGTATGCATCACGCATATCAATGAGCAGAAAACTGTCTGCCGACAATCCTTTTAACTGCTCCACCGTAATTTCTTCATTCATCTCTTTCGTTCCTTTCGGACTTCTATTCTCTCCTGGTTATTATACCATACCGATGAAAAAATTGCAACTGTGAAAAAGAGAAAATTGCTACACTGCCAAAAAAGCAAAAAGAAACACCGCACAAAGCCTCTTTGGCATTCTTTGTGCGGTGTTACACCTTATACTTAGAACTTGTTCTTATTTTTCTAGAGCATGGGACACTTATTTCTTGTGTTTCATCAAAAATATCGCAAAAAGTGCCACGATACCATACCCACAAAGTGCAATTATAGATGATTCAACGCCAAACTCGCCACCTGTCAAAACGAAAGATTTTGATTGCAGCACATATGTCATAACCGAATATTCGTCCAGTTCTTGTCCAATTGCTAAGCCTCCGCCACAGATTATGATATTCCACATGGCATGGACAACTGCACTATTCCACACGGAACCGCTTTCAATTGCGATCATCGAAAACATGATTCCGACCATTGTTCCTGCAACGAGAACCAAAAGGCAGCTTATGGGCGAAAAGTCCATTCCGATAATATGTGCAACTCCAAATAGGACGGAGGGGACGAGAACTGCCACTTTAAGATTCCATTTGGATTTCAGCAGATTCAAGATCACGCCACGGAACACCATTTCTTCCACAAATCCTGCTGCAATGCCTACAAAAGCAATCCCGGAACTTAATGTCGTAAAAATCTGCTTTCCATCCATCCCGGAGGAAACATATTCTCCCGCAAAGAAAAGAAGATAGACTGCCACAACCAACACGGGCAATAAAATCGCCACCAAAATCCATCGTATTTTTAGGGAGAACCGAGGCATTCCAAGGGATTCTACTTTCAGCTTTAACAGTTTCTCTGCAAATACTTTCAAACAAACAAAAGCCAGTCCAACATATAGAATTCCTGCGATGATATTGCAGATTCCACCGGGAATTTTGATCAGAGCGAGTACTTGTGCAAGTAGTTGTGCGACTACATTCGTAACAAGCAATATTACAATTGCCCCCAAAGAACCTCCGATTGCTTTCTTTAAACTCATCATAATTTCCTCCATAATTCTTAGGGCGACACCGCACAAAGAACATCTGGCGATTTTGT
>CAYXKI010000030.1:0-13426 GCA_964465095.1 uncultured Ruminococcus sp. | reverse complement strand
CTCGCCCTTGACCTCGGCAGCATTTTTGACAAAATTGCTGCACCAAAAAACTTTTCTGTCTGGGAAAACTAATTTTATCATTCCACGCCACCTTGACGTTTCCCAAAATTCATGATACAATAATAACAGAAACACTGCACCAATGCAGCGTAACAACGGAGGAATGATCATGCAAATATTAGTGGTAGGCATGGGATTGATCGGCGGATCGTTCTGTAAATCTATCAAAGCATCTACAAAGCACAAGGCTTTTGGTGCAGATATACAAAAAGAAGTTTTACTGGATGCCCTGAAAGACGGCGTTATTGACGGCGTGGGCACAATGGAAGATGGCACTTATGATATGATTATTGTGTGTCTTCATCAGCGCATTGCCATTGAGATGATTCAGCATGCACTGCCGAAACTGAAAAAGGGAACAATTCTGGTAGACACCTGTGGATTAAAAGGGAAAATGGTACGGGATCTCACCTATCATTGCCAGAAAGCCGGGGTGCACTATGTTGGAACCCACCCAATGGCAGGCAGAGAAAAAAGTGGCTATTACGCCAGCATCCCCACCCTTTTCCAGAACGCCAATCTTATTGTCACACCGGTAGACGACACCAATGAAAAGGCACTTGGCACCGTAAAGCAGCTTGCAAAAGAGATGGGATTCGGGCAGATTGTCACAGCAACGCCAATGTGGCACGACAACATGATTGCCTATACCTCTCAGCTTGCCCACGTGGTATCCAGTGCTTATGTAAAGGATTTCTGCATGGATGATGCACTTTCTTTCTCCGGCGGAAGCTTTCAGGATATGACAAGAGTTGCCACCATGGACGAGTCTATGTGGTCTGCCCTGTTTCTGGACAACCGAGACAATCTCCTTTACCACTTGGATCTTCTGATTGAAAATCTGACAGATTATCGGGATGCACTGAAACAGCGTGACCAGGAACGATTGGAATATCTGATTGCAGAGGGCAGAAAAATCCAGGAAGAAAATGTACGCAAGCGGAAACAATTGCAGGAAAGCAAAGAGGGATAACGATGAATTGGACACAAGTAGACATTTACACCACAACTGCTGCCATTGACAGGCTGACTGTGGCTTTGCAAGATCTTGGGATTCGTGGATGTGTTGTACAGGATGCCCAGGATTTCCAGGAGTTTCTGGAACAGAAAGACGGCAAGTGGGACTATCTGGAAGACGGACTAATGGAACTTGCAAACTGCGAGACTTGCATTACTGTCTATCTTCCGGAAGATGCACAAGGTGCAGAAACACTCTCAGCAGTACGAGACTTGCTGGCACAGTTGAAAGCGGAAGACACAGAAAACGCCTATGGCAGACTGGAATTGTATTGCAGCGGAATCCGAGAAGAGGACTGGGCAAACAACTGGAAGCAATACTTCAAGCCTTTCCCCGTGGGAAACAAGCTATACATTAAACCAAGCTGGGAAACCGCCACAGAAGAGGCTGCCAACAGAACGATTCTGGAAATTGACCCTGCAAGCAGCTTTGGCACAGGACAGCATCACACCACACGGCTTTGTCTGGAACTTTTAGAGGATCGCATTACACCGGATACCAAGCTGTTAGACCTTGGATGTGGCAGTGGCATTCTTTTTATTGGCGGAATGCTTCTGGGGGCAAAATCTGCCTATGCGGTAGATATTGAGGAAAACGCCACCAGAATCGCAAAAGAAAATGCAGCAGAAAACCACCTCTCCCCGGAAAGCTATACAATTTCTTGTGGCAATGTTATTACAGACAGTGACCTTGTTGCAAAAATCGGAACAGGATATGACGTGATCTGTGCAAACATTGTGGCAGATGTCATCAAGGCAATGGCACCGCTGTTTCCAAGCTTTTTAAAGCCCGGAGGGACACTGATTCTCTCCGGAATCATTACCGAACGGGCAGAAGAAGTATTAGAGACCATTCGTCAGCAAGGATTCCAGATCGAGGTACAAAAGGAAGCCTCCGGATGGTGTGCTGCACGGTGCACGTTGTAAACCACATAAGGAAAAGAGCATCTCTTCCTATACCGGGAAGGGATGCTCTTCTTTTTACATAATCTGTGCGATATCGCCCTTATTTCTTTGCCTGCTCTGCCAGAAGATCACGAATCTCTGTGAGAAGTTCTTCTTCTTTTGTGGGCTTCGGCGGCTCAGGATCAGCCTCTTTCTTCTTCTTGAACGCATTGACAAGCTTTACAATTGCGAATACGCAGATTGCTGTCAGCAAGAATGTAATAATCGCATTCAAGAAATTACCAATTGCGATAAAGGGGTGATTTCCCCACGGAATCGTGATTCCCAAGGTGCTGAAGTTGACACCTGCCAGAATCATTCCGATGAAAGGCATAATCACATCGTCTACCAGTGAGGTAACGATTGCGGTGAAAGCAGATCCTACGATCAGACCTACTGCCATGTCAAGAACATTTCCCTTAGAAATAAACTCCTTGAACTCGTTGACAATGCCCATAACACCTTTTGTCTTCTTTTCTTTTCCGTCGTTTGCCATTGTGAAAGTTCCTCCTTTAATTTCCCGGTTCCCCGGCATTGTTTGAAACTTACTCTCATAGGCTATTACACCTATCTTTTCGAGCACAAACCCTATGAGAACAAGTTCTTATATTTCTACCGATCAGACAATATTGTCGCCTTAACCGGCATTATCCTGTTCTGTTTCCGACGCAGATTCTTCTTCCGGTTCTGCACCGACTGCATTTTCTGTTGCTTCTGCATCAAAGGTCTGAATTTCTCCGGTATCTACCGTAACAATGAACCCATCTGTGTTGTTTCCGGAAATTGTATAGTCCTGATCCGAGGGTACCAACACATAAGTCGTATCCGACGATGCATCTGCCGGAACGTAGTACACCTCATAGATTTCCCCATCCCAGTTAGTAATCGACAGGTGGTTGTCCTCCCCGTAATTCTTCAAGAGGGTCATGTACTCTTCCAGGCACAAATTGTTCTCGTACATATATGTTGCATGAGGCTGCCCTACATAACGATAGTGCCAAGGTTCTGCCTGAATCCCGGTGGTATCGGTCTTGTCCTCTGCATAGCGCAGAATATAACCATAGTGGGCTGCATTCTGATTGATCCATTCATAATCTTCTGTCCCATCATAATCATAGATCATTCCATCCTGGTACAGGGACACATCCAAGGCATAACCGGTTTCGTGTTCGCTATAACCGGGCTTTGCAACCTTTGTAGAAGTCTCCTCCCCGGTTTCTTCCAGGTCTGCATCATAAAGGGATTGCTGCTGTTCGTTTGTCCGATAGCCACTGATTACAATAATGTCATCCAGTCCCTTTGCCACATAAAAGTCTTTCAGCATACTGTTCAGTGCCGTAATTGCCTGTTCTCGCAGACTTGTTTCTGTGCCACTGACATGATAATTATCATTCTTATACTCATACACGCTGACAATTTCGCTTGGATTGCTCTCTGTGTAGGCATATTGATTATTAACCAGAATCAGATCCCCGGCATGAACCTCCGTGTTGTCTACAGCAATATTATCATAAACCGGACTCGGTTCTGTTGCCTCTGTTGCCTCCTCTGTGGAAAGCACAACACTATTTTCTACGCCTTGCGAAATCGGCACCATAGACCGATATAGCCGCACGCCCTGATAGCCCACAATTGCAACCAGCACCAAAGAAACCAGCACCTCTGCGGTACGCTTTGCACCGGCACCACGTTCCGGTCGTGGCTTCGGGCGACGATTTCCCGACTGTCTTGCAGCATTTCCTCGGTTTGACGGTGCACCCTGCTTTGTCTGCACAGGTCTTGTAATCTGTTTTGTTTTTCCGTTTTCACTTGCAGTATTTGCATTTTCCTTCTGTTTCTTACCCATGTAAGTTCCCTCCAGCAACAGGAAAGCCCGATCGCAGTTCTTTTCCCTGTCTTCTTTGCTACAATTTAGCATTTATTCAAGGACAACCCCACACATTATGAGGGTATCCCCTTTTATTCAAAAGATTTCTACCGGATTCGCCGGTAGCCTTTTTTCATTATACCACATTTTGCGAAAAAAGCAAATAGTTTTTATTCAATTTTTTTCAAAAAAAGTGAAATGCTGATCATTTGAAATATTCTCTTTATAAAACTTTATATTTTCAAGTCAACCCCGGTATCTTTGCAGATTTTCCCGAATTTTCAAGAAGAGATTTAAATTTTTTGTTAAAAGCAACGGTTTGTATTTCACATTTCCCGGAGAATATGGTATAATAGATAGGATGGTACAACACTAGGGCGACACCGCACAAAGATTGTGCGTCAGATGCGCAGTCAGATTTTTTGTCAGATGAAACAAAAAGCGGAGTGCATACTTTGTGTATGCACGAGCATTTTTGTGAAATATGACGGAAAATATGTGGGGCAGATGACGTGCAAAATCGTCAGATGTTCTTTGTGCGGTGTTGCCTAAAATAAAAGAAAGGAAGCATCACATCTATGGCAGAAAAAGCCCTACAAATTCAAGATACCAACCAACTCCAAGCACTCTGTGGAAACTTTGATGAAAATTTAAAACAACTGGAACAGCATTATCACGTGACGCTTCTCTGTCGGGGCGATGAAATCCGCATTCAAGGGGCAGAATCTGCTGTGGATCTGACGGCTGCTGCGATTCGATCTCTTCTGGGACAATTGGAAAACGGACAGACACTCAGTCGCCAATCCATCCACTATGTCACAGAAATGGTAGATGCCGGATCAGGGGAGGAACTTTCTACCCTGACAAGCAACAACGCTGTCTGTCTGACCGCCAATGGAAAACCGGTACTCACCAGAACCTTGGGGCAAAAGCAATACGTCCACGCCATCCAATCCAACACCATTGTCTTTGGACTTGGACCTGCCGGAACCGGAAAAACCTACTTAGCCGTTGCCATGGCAGTCCGTGCCCTACGCAGGCATGAGGTCGATCGGATCATTCTCACAAGACCTGCCGTAGAGGCAGGAGAAAAGCTTGGATTTCTCCCCGGCGATTTACAAGATAAGGTTGACCCTTATCTCCGCCCCCTCTATGATGGCTTATTTGAAATGCTTGGGGCAGATGCGTTCCAGCGACACTTAGAACGAGGTTCTATTGAAGTCGCACCGCTGGCATATATGCGTGGCAGAACACTGGACAACGCCTTTATTATCCTGGACGAGGCACAGAACACCACCGGAGAACAGATGAAGATGTTTCTCACCCGTCTTGGAGAGGGCAGCCACATGGTAATTACCGGTGACGTAACACAAATTGACTTACCGGACAAGCAAAAAAGCGGTCTTGTCATCGCCGCAAGAATTCTCAGGGACGTAAAAGACATTGCGGTGTGCGAATTTACAGACCGGGACGTTGTGCGCCACAGACTGGTACAAGACATTATCCGTGCCTATGAAGCGGCAGAACAAAAAAATAAAAAAGCAGATACAACAAAAAATCATGAAAGGAGTGCTTTCCAATGCCAAAAGTAAAAGTAATGGTAAAAAACAGTCAATCAGAGGTGAAAATCCCTGTGGGAATCCGGATGCTGATTCGTCGTTGCTGTCATGCCGTGCTGATGGCAGAAAAATTCAAACAAGATGCAGAGGTCAGCGTTTCCTTTGTCAGCAATGAAGAAATCCGTCGGTTAAACCGGATCTATCGGCAAAAGGATCGTTCCACCGACGTTTTATCCTTTCCCTTGGGACAGAACGGTCGCTATGATATCAACAAGGAAACCGGCTGTGCACTACTGGGAGATGTGGTAATCTCCTTAGAAACTGCGGTACGGCAGGCAAATATGTATGGACACTCTCTGGAACGGGAAATCGGCTTTCTGACCGTCCATTCCATGCTGCATCTCTTGGGATATGACCACGAAACAAGCCCCTTAGAAGAGCGGAAAATGCGGGAAAAAGAAGAGGAAGTGCTGGCTGCCCTTGGAATTTCCAGAGAAGCTTCCTTTACCAATCCGGAGGAGGAATCGGTATGACAAAATCAGTTTTTGTAACCCTTGCAGGGCATACCAACGCCGGAAAGTCCTCTTTGCTGAATGCAATTATCGGCGAGAAAATCGCTGCGGTCAGCCCCAAATCCCAGACCACACGAACGAGAATTACCGGCATTAAAACGGTGGGAGAAACCCAGATGGTCTTTATGGATACCCCGGGACTGCACAAGCCGAAAAACAAGCTTAGCAATCATATGCTAAAAGCGGTCAAAGATGCAGTTGCAGACATTGATGCGGTGCTTTTTGTACAGGACTGCACAAAGCCCCTGTCGGAACAGGAAGAGGAACTTCTGACCAATCTGGAACGCACCAAGACCCCAACGATTCTAGTGCTGAACAAAATCGACCTTTGCAGTGAAAAGACAAAACTTATGGGGATCATTGCACGGCTGAACACAAGCCACAACTTTGTGGCAACCGTTCCTGTCAGCGTAACAGAGGGAGACGGCGTGGATCTGGTAGAAGAAGAAGTCATGGCACTTGCACAGCCTGCACCACACTATTTCCCGGATGAAAAATTCACCGACCAACCGGAACGAGTTCTGGCTGCGGAGATGATCCGGGAAAAGATCCTCAATCTCCTGCGAGATGAAGTGCCCCACGGAATTGCCGTTTCCATTGAAAAAATGAAAGAGCGAGAGGACAAGGATCTTCTGGACATTGATGCCACAATCTATTGCGAAAGAGAATCCCACAAAGGCATTCTCATCGGGAAAAACGGCACAATGCTCCGGAAAATCGCCACCCTTGCCCGGAAAGATCTGGAGCGGTTCTTCTACATTCAGGTTAACCTCCAGTGCTGGGTAAAGGTAAAAGAGGACTGGCGGAATAAAGAGGGACTCATCCGCAATTTCGGACTGGACAATCAGGAATAGGAGTATTTTCCATGGAAACCTTTCAAGGCATTGTTCTCGCAGAGCGTTCTGCCAATGGACAGGGAAAATATATTGATATTCTCACTCAACATAACACGGTACAGGAGATCTATGTCCGCAATGCAAAGAAGATTACCTCCGGAAGTATTGCTGCCACACAACAGTTTGCCTATGGAAACTTCAGCATGGAGAAAGGGAAAACCGGCTGGTATCTTGTCAGTGCCGAACCCATCCGGATTTTTTATCGTCTCCGGGAGTCTCTTACGCGTCTGAGTCTTGCAGTATATTTTTGTGAATTGGTGCGGTTTTGCGTCAAAGATTACAAAAACAAAGGAGAACAATGCGAGGTTCTGCGACTGATGCTGAACACCCTGCACTATCTGGAAAACGGAACACGCAGCGAGGCACAATTAAAGGCAATTTTCGAACTTCGTCTGATGACAGAAATCGGCATGATGCCAAACGTTGTCGCTTGTTGTTTCTGCTATAAATATTTACCAAAGCAGCTCTATTTTTCCGTGAAAGAGGGCTGTTTTTGTTGCACAGAATGTGATGTTCACTTTGCAAGACAGGATACCACCCTGCTCCTCTCTCCCCCGACCTTGCAGGCAATGCGACACATTGTCTTTGCACCTTTTGACCGACTGTACAACTTTCAGCTTGGGGAGGAAAATATGCGAGATCTGCAACAATGTGCAGAGGCGTTTTCCAGCTATCACATCGGACAGACGCTTCGCACCCTGCGATTTTACCATGAGATTACTGAGAACAAGTTCTGACTTTTCTAAACAAAGAGGGAAAACCACTATGAACCGACATGAACAAACGTTAGAATTCCATAAAATTCTGGAGATGCTGGCAGACCGCTGTGCCAACGAGATCACAAAGGAAAAAGTCCGCCGGATTACCCCTACCTCCGATCTGGCAGAAGCCCGGGCAGAAATGGAAAAGACAAACGATGCCCTAACGCTTTCCATTCAATTTGGTGCGCCGCCTTTTCACAATTTTCAGGATATGCGCATGGGGCTTCGCCGTGCAAAATCCGGTGCAAGACTTTCTCTGAAAGATCTGATGGAAGTTGCCACCGTGCTGCGTCAGGTACAATCTCTCAGTGATTGGTACGATCACTGTGCCGGCGTGGAAACAAGCCTTGACTTTTACTTCACCCAGCTTGCCCCTGTGCCATTCTTGCTGGAAAAACTGGATCGCTCTATTTTGTCGGAGGAGGAACTTGCCGACAGTGCAAGCCCGGCACTTCAGGAAATCCGGAAAAAAATCGGACGTTCCCGACAAAAGCTTCGGGATACGCTGGACAATATGATGCGGCGACAGGACATCCAGGACTGCTTACAGGACAGCCGTGTGACAATGCGTGACGGACGATTTGTTTTGCCCGTTCGTGCAGAACACCGTGGCAAAATTCCGGGACTGGTACACGACACCTCTGCCACAGGACAGACAATTTTTATTGAACCAATTGCTGTGGTAGATGCCAATAACGACATCCGTCTATTGGAATTGCAAGAGGCAGAAGAAATTGAGCGGATTATCGGAGAACTCTGCGAAGAATGCGGTACTTGGTCAGAAGCAATCATCTCAGATCACGAGATTTGTGCAGAACTGAATCTGTATTTTGCAAAAGCACGTCTTGCAGAACAAATGCATGCCTTTGCGCCAACTTTAACAGATGATGGAAGCATTGTTCTGAAAAAAGCCCGTCATCCACTGATCCCCTACCAAAAAGCCGTTCCCATTGAATTTTCCCTTGGAGGAGATTGTCGTGCCTTGATTATCACCGGACCGAACACCGGCGGTAAGACCGTTGCACTAAAGACCTGTGGACTTCTGACCTTGATGGCAATGAGTGGCTTTTTGATCCCCGCAGCAGAGGGAAGCCGGATTTCCGTATTCCACCATGTACTGGCAGACATCGGGGATACCCAGAGCATTGAACAAAACCTCTCCACCTTTTCGGCACATATGAAAAGCGTGATCGAAATTCTGGAGGAGGCAGACGAAAATTCTCTTGTTCTGCTGGATGAACTTGGCTCCGGTACTGACCCCATTGAGGGGGCTGCCCTTGCGGAAGCGATGATTGAACGGCTCAAGGAAAAAGGGGCAAAGCTGATGGTGTCCACCCACTATCCGGAATTAAAACTCTATGCAACAGAACAGCCGGATGTGGAAAATGCCTCTTGTGAATTTGACATCCAGACCATGCGTCCGACCTATCGCCTGATTATCGGCTCTCCCGGAAAATCCAACGCCTTTGCAATCAGTGCAGGGCTTGGACTGGACGAAAGCATTATCAAGCAGGCAAAGGCACTTGTCAGCGAGGAAAACAACCGCTTTGAACAAGCAGTAGAGAAACTGGAACGTTCCAGAAAAACACTGGAAGAAGAGCGAAAGCAGCTACAAGCCTCACTACAACAAGCGCAGGAAGACGCAAAAGTCCTACGGGAAGAGCGAAACCGTGCACAGAAAGACAAGGAAGTGCTTCTGGAACAGGCACGTCTGGAAGCCATGCGAATCGTAGAAACCACCAAGGCACAATCCAACGAAATGCTGACTGAACTGGAACATCTCCGAAAGGAAAAGGAAAAAGAGAGTTTTTCCTCCGATGTCATTCAGGCAAAAAGTGCCGTAAAACGAGGATTCCGCAATTTATATGAAACGGCAAATCCTGTTCTGGATACCCCCACAGAAGCCTATCAGCTCCCCCGTGCGTTAAAAGTCGGAGACACCGTGCTCCACATGGACACCGGACAAAAAGCAGTTGTTGCCGGACTGCCGGATAAAAACGGCATGGTATTTCTGCAAATGGGTGCAATGCGAACCAAAGCACCTTTGGAAAAATTGAAACTGGTTGCAGGGGTTGAGGAAAAACAGAAAAGTCAGCAGAAACAGAAAAACAAAACCGGACGTGTTTCTGCACAGACAGCACGACGTGGAACAATGGAACTGGATATCCGTGGTTGTACCTGCGATGAGGGCGTTTACCAGATGGAAGCGTTTCTGGATCGTGCGGTAGTTTCTCATATTGCCACCGTTACCATTATTCACGGAAAAGGAACCGGACTTCTGCGAAAAGCCATTCACCAACGACTCAAGCAACTCAAATACGTCAAGTCCTATCGCCTTGGTACCTTTGGAGAGGGCGAGGATGGCGTAACCATTGTATCTCTGGATTGAGTCAGTACTCCCTTTATAATACCGCAAATTGCCCTTGTGCTTTGCGGTATTTTCTTTTATCTGAACAGAAAATTCTCCCTGAAAACGTTCTCTTGAATTGCAGAAAACCCTGTTATTTCCTGGAAAACCCAAAGGTATTTCAACCGCTTCTCACAAAAAATCCTGAGCATTCTTTCTTTTTGTGATAACGTTATCATATTTTTTTGTTGACCTTTTATTCATGATATGATATAATTGCAGGGAAAGGCAATCATCTGATGATGCTTTCTGAAAACAACAAACAATCGGACGATTTTATGCAATATCATGGAGATCAATTTTCCTGTGAACCGTTGAAAATATCCCACTTGATTTCTATGATATGGTCTCGCCCAAGAGAGGAGATTCCCAATGGCAAAAATTTATCAAGGAACAACAGAACTGATCGGCAACACCCCTTTGGTTGAGGTGGTAAACATTGAAAAGGCAGAATCCCTTGAAGCAAGACTTCTTGTGAAACTGGAATATCTGAATCCTGCCGGCAGCGTCAAAGACAGAATTGCAAAATCCATGTTGGAGGACGCAGAAGAAAAGGGTCTGATCAATCCGGACACGATCATTATCGAACCGACTTCCGGAAACACCGGAATCGGTCTTGCAGCCATCGCAGCAGCAAAGGGCTATCGTGTTATTCTCACCATGCCGGAAACCATGAGCGTAGAGCGCAGAAATATCCTGAAAGCGTATGGTGCAGAAATTGTTCTGACAGAGGGTGCAAAGGGCATGAAAGGTGCCATTGCAAAAGCGGAAGAACTGGCAAAGGAAAACGAGAACAGCTTTATTCCCGGTCAATTTGAAAACCCGGCAAACCCCACCGCCCACAGAAAGACCACCGGTCCTGAAATCTGGAATGACACAGATGGCGCAGTGGATATTTTTGTTGCCGGTGTTGGCACAGGTGGAACAGTTACCGGTGTTGGAGAATATCTGAAATCCAAGAAGCCGGAAGTACAGATTATCGCTGTTGAACCGGAAGATTCTCCAGTATTGTCTCTTGGAAAGGCAGGACCTCACAAGATCCAGGGCATTGGTGCAGGCTTTGTTCCGAATACCCTGAACACAGACATTTATGATGCCGTAATCCCGGTATCAAACGACGATGCTTTCACCACCGCAAAGCTGATTGCAAAGCGTGAGGGCGTGCTGGTTGGCATTTCCTCCGGCGCAGCACTTTACGCAGCATTGGAACTTGCGAAAAAGCCGGAAAACAAGGGAAAAACCATTGTAGCCCTTTTGCCGGACAGCGGTGACAGATATTATTCTACTGCATTGTTTGCAGAGTAAAAGAGGAAACCATGACAAACAAAGAGATCCTGAGTGCCATCGAAAAAAAGTATCTTGTTCCCACCAGAAAAAAAGAAAGAGAAAAACGGATCGGTATTGAATTTGAGTTCCCGATTGTAAATCTCTCCGGAGAACCGGTGGATTTTGCTTTGGTGCACAAGCTGACAGAAAAATTCGTTGCAACTTTTTCCTTTTCAAAATGCACTCGTGATACCGAGGGGAATATCTATTGTGCGGTGTCTGAGGAAACAGGAGACAGTCTTTCCTTTGATTGTAGCTATAACACCTTAGAATTGTCTTTTGGGGCAGAGAAAAATCTCTGGGCAATTTGGGAGCGGTTTGCGACATACTATCCATTTTTGCAAAAACTTCTCCATGAGAAACATCACACCCTTACAGGGATGGGCATCAATCCAAATTATGCAGTCAATTCCGCAGAACCCATTCACAGTCAACGGTATCGTATGCTTTACCACCATCTCTCCAGCTTTCCGAACTATCCGGACACCATATGCTTCCACCACGTTCCGAACTATGGGATGTTCTCCTGTGCTTCACAAGTGCAGCTTGACGTAACAGAAGCCCAGCTTCCGGAGGTTTTGAATACTTTTTCCAAACTAGAGCCCTACAAAGCCATTTTGTTTGCCAACTCCTACTGGGAAGAGCGACCAAACTATCTGTTAAATCGGGACTATTTCTGGTGCAACAGTATGCACGGACTCAACCCCCACAATGTCGGGGGATATGCCATCCCCTTTCACTCCACCGAAGAAATCCTCCAATATATTGCAAGCATGAGTATGTATTGCACCATGCGAGATGGGGTGTATCTGAATTTTCCCCCGATGCTACTTTTTGACTACTTTTCCGCAGAAGAAATTACCGGCGAATATTACGACGGTTCTTGCTACCAAAAGAAAAAATTTCATCCGGAACTTGCGGATCTGGAGCACTTGCGTTCCTTTAAGTTTGAGGATCTGACCTTTCGAGGAACAGTGGAATTTCGCAGTGTCTGCACCCAACCCATCGAGGAAATTTTAAGCACCGGGGCATTTCATGTGGGACTGATGCGAAATCTCTCTGCCCTTACAGAACTTCTGGAGCAAGATAAGGTGCTCTATGGACACGGATATCATGCGATGGAATTGCGAGAACTGTTTTCCAAAGTGCAATTCCCGAAATTTGTGAAAAAAGAGGATCTCACCTCACAATTGCTCCGGATTCTACAGCTTGCGGAAGACGGTCTGCGGCAACGGGGATATGGAGAAGAACGCTTTTTACAACCACTTTTTTCTCGTGCAGAACAATTACAAAGTCCTGCAAGATGGCTTCTTCATCAGCGAAAAAAAGGAAAATCAATGTTGGAACTTGCAGAAGAGTATGGAAAACTTGAGGAAATAAAGATGCGGATTCGATAATACTCTACAAAAAGGGATTGCTTTTCTGAAAATTCATGAATTTTTGCTTTTTTTCATCCATCTATTGACATACTCGATTCAATATGGTATAATGAACCTATCAAAGAAAAAACACAATCTGTGTTTTGAGCCTCAAGGACGTTTTGGAGGAGATTATATCATGACAGTAGAGCAAAAACAACGAACATGGAAAATCCTCAACAAGGATCTTAGCATTACTGCTGCGTTAAAGGGCGCACGCTATCTGGAAGATGCTGTTGAACTTGCCTTAGAAGATCCGGATATTTCCACCATGAAATTATATCAGATTATTGGAGAGGCACACGGGAAAAAGCCTGCAAGCATTGACCGTTCCATGCGCTATGCAATTCAGGAGTCCTATGAACGTTGTCAGTTAAACCACTTTTTCCATCCCCATGTAAAACCTACAAACTCTGAAGTGATTTTCACCGTAGCAGACTTTATTCGAATGAGCAAATAATGGATCTTGTTGCAAAAAGCCTCGCAGTTTTTCGACTGCAAGGCTTTTTTGTGTCTTTTTGCATATTACCTTTAGAGCTTGTTCTTACTTTTTCGTTTGCTGCTCCAGAAGTTCTACATCTTTTTCCGTCACCCCTTG
>CAYXKI010000029.1:4668-13515 GCA_964465095.1 uncultured Ruminococcus sp. | reverse complement strand
GACAAAAAATCTGACGGCGCATCTGACGCACAATCTTTGTGCGGTGTTGCCTAAAGCAAACCCGAAAGGAGCGTGACTTTTCATGGAAAAATCCAAAGAAGAGTATGAACGTGAACTCATGGCGTTATTTCAACAAGCACGAGAACCGGATCCTCTCCCCATTCCGGAAGAACAACCGGAACCGGTCGCAGAACCCACACCGGAAGCTTTCCCGGAATCCTCTTCCGAAGAAGCACCTGTTCCCTCCCAAGAAACTGCCACAGGATGGCTGAAAGTAATTGTGAGTACCGGTGGAAACGCCCTGCCTTTGCCCGGTGTAACGGTTCTTGTCACCACCGGAAACGGTACGCAGATTGCACTGGACTATGTGACAATCACAGACGAAAGCGGCGAAACCGAAAAAATTCCGCTGTCTGTGCCAAAATCGCTCTCTCTCAAAGAAGAGGAAACAACTCCACCGCCCTATCGTACCGTTGATGTCAGCGTTTATGCCTCGGGCTATTCTCAACAGATCAGCAAAAACGTTCCCATCTTTGCCGGAATCACCTCCCGACAAACATTTTCTATGATTCCCCTCCCTTGTTTCCCCCAAGAAGCACCAAAAGTACGCATGCTCCAGAACAACGAACCGGATTTTCGAGAGGAGGAGTGAGTAAGTTATGCCTGTAGGAGAGCCCTATATTCCGGAGACCATTACCGTTCATCTGGGAAAACCGGAAGAAGCTGCCGAGAATGTCACCGTTTCTTTCCCCGATTACATCAAAAATGTGGTCTCCAGTGAAATTTACCCAACTTGGCCGGAGGCATCTCTTCGTGCCAATATTTATGTCATCGTCACCTTTGCCTTAAACCGGATTTACACCGAATGGTATCGTGCAAGAGGATATGCCTTTGATATTACAAATTCTACCCAATACGATCAGAAATATATCTATGGCAGAGAAATCTTCGAAAATATCGGGCAACTTGTCGACCAACTGTTCAACAGCTATCTCCGGAGGCAGGGCACAGTAGAGCCGCTTTTTTCGGCTTTTTGTAATGGCACAACTGCCACATGTGACGGTTTATCCCAATGGGGCACAGTTGCACTGGCAAACCAAGGGCTTAGCCCTTACGAGATTCTCACACAATATTACGGCGAGGGGCTGGACATTGTCTCCAACGTCCCTGTTCAGACAAATACCCCCTCTTACCCCGGATTTGATCTGACCCTTGGCTATAGTGGAAATCCCGTACGCACCATCCAAGTGCAACTAAACCGCATTTCCAGAAATTATCCGGCGATTCCAAAAATCGGCGATGTGGTGGGGGATTATGATTACATCACCGAAGATGCGGTAAAAAGCTTTCAACAGATTTTCGGCTTGCCGCAAACCGGCATTGTAGACGAAGCCACCTGGTATCAGATCGCCTATATTTTCATCAGCGTCAAACGACTTGCAGAACTGAATTCTGAAGGACTGACCCTTGGGGAAGTCTCCCAACAATATACAGAGCCCTTGCAAATCGGAATGCAAGGGCAGAATGTGCGAACCATTCAATATTACCTTGCAGTGATTGGCGCATATTATGCCGCAATCCAACCGGTAGAAATCACCGGCTATTTCGGCGCAATGACAGAAACCTCTGTAAAATCGCTACAACAAGTCTTTGGGCTGCCACAGACCGGCATTGTAGACGAGGCAACCTGGCATTGCATTCTGGATGCCTATCTTGGCATTCTGGACTCTGTCCCCATAGACACCACCGTCAACGATGTGGTACTCTATCCCGGTGTAGTTCTGCGAGAGGGCACAACCAGCGAATATGTCCGCCTTTTGCAGAACTATCTGAGTCTGATTCACGAGACCTATCCGGAGATTCCCTCGGTCAATGCCACCGGATATTTCGGACCGATTACAAAATCTGCGGTTCTGTCCTTTCAGCGAGTCTTTGGCTATCCGGAAAACGGCGTTGTCGGTGCGGCACTCTGGGATGCAATTACAAGCCTGTACTCCGACCTACGCTATGGCAGCAACAAGCAACCCTATCAAGCACCCGGTTATACCATTACATGAGGTGACATACCATGGCATATACAGAAATGCAAAAGCAAGCACATATCCGGGAGATACAGGGCTATCTCCACGGCTTATCCCATATCCAAACCGACATACGCCCCCTTGCACCGGATGGCATTTATGGCAAGGAAACTGCCACAGCAGTGCTGGAATTTCAGCGACAACACGCCCTCCATCCCACCGGGGCGATAGATACTGCCACCTGGAACGCTATTGTTGCCGCATATCTGGAAGAATTTCCGCCTGCTTCCGAAAAAACAACGCTGTTTCCCCTTGGTGTCAAAGCATATGCCATAGGAGACAGCGGTACAAACGTTCTTCTGATTCAGGCGGTTCTGGAGGGAGTTCACAGAAGCTTTTTCAATCTGCCCTCGGTGCAACTTACCGGAGAATATACAGAGAACACCGCAAAAGCAGTCCGTGGGTTTCAAAAAGTCTCCGGCTTTCCAGAAACCGGAATCGTAACCCCAAAGGTCTGGAGGCGAATGCTTCGATGTATCACAGACGACACCGCACAAAAATAACCGCACGTTCTGAGAACGCACGGCTATCTGATTTTTAGAACTTGTCCTTATAGAATAAAACGATATTCCTCTGCATAAGGCTTTTTATGGGAAGGATGCGTTTCGGCATAGTCCAGAATTGTCTCTGCCAATCCGCCTTGCTGAAGAAACTCCCGGAGTTCCTGATCGGTATAAGCTTCCATCCCGTGACAGAACTCGGAAACCGCAATCCGACACACGCCCTCTTTATCCAGCATCATCCGAAAAGGCCAGATCTTACAATCAAAGGGCTTGTCCTTTCCCATACAGCACCCATGTTCTCCCAACATCGGGCAAGAAAACAACGTTTCTCCCTCTAATGCCGGTGCGGCAAAAGTCTGTTCTGTTCCAACATCCACAAGCTGCACCGCCGGGCGCAGCCGCTGCACTGCCTTTGCGGTTTCCTCCGGCAAAACAGGGAGTTCCCACAAATCGGTACAATCAAACTGACAACAAAAGCGACAATTGGCGCAGGTTTCTTGTTTTAGAATCTTTTCCAGCATCGCAAGTTTTACTCAACCGGCACAATCCAACCGAATTCATCCGGCAGCTTGCCCCACTGAATTCCGGTAAGGGTATCATAAATCATCTGAGAAACCGGTCCGATCTTATTGTCGTTGATCAGCATAACCTTATCGCCCCACTTGAGGTGACCCACCGGAGAAATTACCGCAGCAGTACCGGTACCGAATACTTCTGTCAGCTTGCCTGCATCATACGCGTCTGCAATCTCCTGAATGGTAATCCGACGCTCTACTACCGGGATGCCCTTGCTACGGCATACATCCAGTGCAGACTTTCTGGTAATACCGGAGAGAATAGAACCACTTTCCAGAGACGGTGTTACCACCTCGCCATCGATCACAAAGGCAATGTTCATTGCGCCGACTTCTTCAATATACTTCTGTTCTACACCATCCAGCCACAGTACCTGAGAATAGCCCTGCTTATACGCATCATCCTGACTGTGGAGAGAAGCTGCATAGTTACCGCCGGTCTTGGCGTATCCTGTACCACCTCTTACGGTACGAACATACTTATCCTCTACATAGATATTTACCGGATCCAGACCGGAAGCATAATACGGACCAGAGGGAGAGAGAATGATCATGAACAGATAGTGTTCGCCGGGGTGTACTCCAAGGAACGGATCCGTTGCAAAAATGTACGGACGTACATAAAGGGAAGCACCCTCCTGATGAGGAACCCAGTCTTTTTCTACAGAAACAAGTTCCTTCAGGCACTGCATTCCAAGTTCTACCGGCAGCTCCGGAATTACCAGACGCTCATTTGACTTGTTCAGGCGCTTAAAGTTTTCTTCCGGACGGAACAGTTGTACCCCACCGTCCGCTCTGCGATAAACCTTTAATCCTTCAAATACGGTCTGACCATAGTGAAGACACATTGCTGCCGGGCTGAGGCTGATTTCCCCATAAGGCAGAATCACCGGATCATGCCAACCCTGTCCCTCATCATAGGGCATCATCAGCATATGGTCGGTGAAAATATGACCAAACCCCAATTTACTTTCGTCCTGCGGTTTTTCCTTCGGACAAGTGGTCAGTTGTTTCTTGATTTCCATGTCAAAAACCTCTTTTTTGAATTTTTTCGCCCCAACATCCATGACAGTTCTCATAGAATCGAGCGGTACTGTTTTTATTATACCACACTTTCCTCTGTTTGGGAATAGTTTTTTGAAATTTTTTCGGCTTTCTCGCCTTATTTTTTTCAGCTTGAAGAAAAAAAGCACCCCGAAAGGGGCGCTTTTTGTAGATATTTCATATACAGAAGAATACCTGTATCTAAGTTTGTACACAGCTAAGACAACACTGCACAAAGAACAAAGTATCTTAGAACTTATTCTCATTCTGCTTCCGGCAAAGAGGTAATCAAGTGTACCAGGAATCGCATCAATACCACAGCATCCTCTGCACCAACTTCTCCATCGCCGTTACAGTCAGCATTGGCTCTTGCCTGATCGTTCAACTGTACAGCACCTGCTACTACCTTATTCAGATACACAGCATCTGTCACATCCACACTGCCATCTATGGTAACATCTCCATAGAACAAGGACGATGTGCCACCGGAAGATGTTGTCGGCTTTGCGGTTGTGGTCGTCGTCTTTGAAACGGTGGTAGTAGATTTTGTTGCTTCTGTCAGGGTTGTTTCTTCCACAGAAGCGGTTGTATTCTTAGCCGTTGTTTCCGAAAGAGAACTGACCGTAGTCGTCGTTGTCGTTTTTGTCGTAGAGGTTGTCGTGGTTGTGCTTGTGGTCGGTGTGGGATTTTCGTCCCCAACCAATTTTCCGCAGACAATTCCACATCCTACGGTAGACATATAAACTGTACCAAAGGTGTTCATATCGCCAACCAGGAAATTGCCGTTTCCGGTACCGCCATAGAGGTGGGACTGGTTAATCAAAAGCCAAGTTTCACCGCCATCTGTAGAACGATAAATTCCCTCGGGATCAGACTGGGTAGGCTGACCGTACATATACAGTGTGTTAATGCCGCCCTCTTTTTCCGGTGCACCATAGCCTACGGTCTTGCAATAGTATACATCCAGTTTTTCCACATTCTTACCGCCACCGGTTACACGATACATGCCATACCAACCGGCACCAAGAATCAGATCATCTTCCTGCAAGTAAGCAATTCTGCCGGCACTGTCGCACTGATCATACATTGCGATGTCTGTGCTTGTTGTAAAGGTCTTACCATAGTCTGTGCTGACATAAAGAGTATAGTGTGCATCAGAAAATTCTGCTGCCGATTTGGAATAACTCCAAGAACTGTTGTAATAAGTTGCATACGCATAAACCACATTGGGCTTGTCGGTTTCCACCAACATATGGGTTGCCTTTGAACCATAAGCAGAATTGATTCCGGTACAGGTGTTCCAGGTCTGCCCATAGTCATCAGAATAGGAAACTGCGGTGGTACTTGCACTGCTGCTAAGGAAGAAACGATAGCCACCGTCCTCCAATTGTGTAATTGCTGCATAGCCACCGGGAGTGTTTGCCATCTTTGTCCAGGTCTCGCCACCATCCAAAGTATAGAAGCCCGGCGCAGTATCATTCTGTCCCTCTGCAATTCGAACCATTACATCCGGATTCTGAGGGCAATAGGCAATGGCACAAGTAGAACCCATATTGGGCTGATACTGTTCCCCGGAAACGGTGGTATCGGTATGCTTAAAGCCATCGTAATCTCCAATGGCAGAATATGCTGCCCCACCGGGTACACTGACCATGTCTAGTGCAACTACTTCTTCAATGCCACTTGCTGCAAAAACTGCTTCCGGATCGTCTGTCCAGATGCCGTTCCAATCAAAAATTCCGTTACCGGAAGTGACAACTGCCTGACTAGGATCTCTTGGGTTGAGTACAATAGAACCAGACCAGTGGATTGCTTTTCCATAAACCCAGCTTGTGCCACCGTCCTGAAGATAATCTACCAACTGATACTGAGACATATCGCCGGTTTCTGCATCCCAGTACCAATCTCCCATTTTTCCGGGATAAATCGACTCCCACGTCTTACCGCCATCTGTGGAACGATACAGCCACTCGCCCCAGGCGGTCTGACTGTAATCGTCACTCCAACTCTGAGAACTCCAGACGGCACAAGTTGTGGCAATCAAGGTATTTGCGTCATCCGGCAAGCTGACACATGCACCAATGCTGTTGTCCACCGGAGAAATGTTATCCACCGTACCGCTTTTTACGTTATATCGATACACACCACCGGAACCTGCCCCAAAGCACAGTCCGGCAACATAAGAAATCAAAAGGTTGCCATCTGCATCCTGGTTGATTCTGGAGGGGAAATCTCCGGTAGGAAGATCGCTACTCAGAGTCGTAAATTCGTCCTTGTCTACATCTGCCACAACCACGTTGGCAACGCCGGAAATGGAAGTGCCGACATAAACTTTACCGTCCTCAATGGAAATCGTCGCAACGCCATTCTGGGTGTTATATTCCCCACTGCCAATGGCAGAAACTGTGTGGGACTCCCAAGTAGGCCAGTTAATGGTGTTGGAGAAATAGCCAAGTTCTCCATAGCCTGCAACAGACTCCCAGGTATCACCGCCATCTGTACTCTTAATCAGTCCCGTAGAACCGGAGGCAACGTCACCGCCACAATAGATAATATCCGGATTGTCCGGATCAACAGCAATGGCTTCGCCACAGTGTCTCCCGTCTCCGTTACCGTGTACCTGAATCAAATCGGTAACGTCAATCTCATCAAATGTTTCGCCACCATCTCTGGAACGGAAAATTGCTGTTCTTGCACCGCTGAAATATGCACAACCACAGAGAAGATAAATTGTCATATCATCGTTCGGGTCAATGGCAATTGCATCTACGCTTAACAAGCCTCTGTCCTCTTCTGTCAGGAAGTCAAGCAACTGCACCCAACGCTCGCTGTCGTAATCATAACGATACGCACCGCCTACGTCTGTTCTGGCGTACATCTCCGTTTTTCCTGTAACGATACCGGAAACGAAACCGCCACCGCTAATTTCTACTGTGCCCCAGTCCATAGAAGCCTCAATGGAATCTGCTGCACTGACGTCTACTGTTTCTGTTACTGCTGCTGTTCCAACACCGGTTGCAAGCATCACTGCTGCGGTCAGGAGTGAAACCAATTTATTCTTTTTCTTCATAAAGAATCTCCCTTCGAATCTGTTTTTTTAAAGTGACACCGAACAAGCATCACTTATCATCTTAACTTTTATTATAACACGCTTTATGCAAAATTGCAAGAATCAAATAACATTTCATTCCGGATTTGTGCATTCTTTCTATTTCCGCAGGGATTTTTCTGACACAATGCACAATTTTCTCAGAAATAGACAAAAACGAGGCATTAGATTTGGTGAATTTGCCAAATGACAGAAAAGAGGAAGTGTGGTATAATACAATAGATGTAACCACTTTGTAAGATTTCAAGCTGTTTTCCGAGAGAAGGATTACAATATAGAAACAAAGCGAAATAAGAAATTACAAAAGAGAAAAAGGGGAATTCTATTATGGCAAGTCGAAAAAAAGAGGGCGTCTGGGAACGGTTTTCCAGAGCCGGTGTAATATTGGTACTGATTTACGTGATGTGCATTATCTTGGGGTTTGCGGTACGGCTTTTGTTCTTTTCGGACAAGCATAACAGCAGCATTCTTCCGGATGCCAACACAGTAATCGCCTCGGCGGAGGGCACTTCTGCCAGCAGCACCCCTGCAACAGAAACCAGCACCGGGACAGAAACCAGTGTAAACATCCGGGAACTCACCGTAAGTCAAAGCTTTCTCGCTGTACTAAAGGGTGGCACCGGTACGATTTCCGTCAATATGTCTACCGTAGGACAAGCAAGTGCAAATGACCTTGTC
Organism: uncultured Ruminococcus sp.; assembly: GCA_964465095.1. Lineage (GTDB taxonomy): Bacteria > Bacillota > Clostridia > Oscillospirales > Ruminococcaceae > Ruminococcus_C. The sequence continues at coordinate 5,525 of CAYXKI010000029.1, read as the reverse complement.
TGGTACAGCAGCGACGAAAGCATTGCGACCGTCGACAATTCCGGTACCGTAACCGGTGTAAAAGCCGGTTCTTGTGAGATTACAGTTGCTGTCAGTGGCAACAGTGCCATCTCCCAGACAGTTCCGGTTACCGTCCGGAACTTAGAGGTGAAAGACGGCTGCACCTATATTGACGGCATTCTGATTGTCAACAAGTCCTATGGACTGCCGGAGAGTTTCAATCCGGGGCAACTGGACGAAACCGCAAAAGCCGCTTTTCAACAGATGAAAGCAGATGCCGCAGAAGAGGGACTGGATTTATATATCGGGTCTGACTTCCGCAGCTATGACTATCAGGTTACAATCTATGAGAACTATTGCGGACTCTATGGATGGGAACAAGCAGACACATTCTCCGCAAGACCCGGCTATTCAGAGCACCAGAGTGGCTTGACCATTGACTGTAACACCATTGACGATGCCTTTGGGCAGACAGAAGAGGCTGCGTGGTTGGCAAAGCACTGTGCAGAATATGGCTTTATCATCCGTTTCCCGGAGGGAAAAGAGGACATCACCGGATACAAATATGAACCTTGGCACATCCGCTATGTCGGCACACAGGTTGCAACAGAAATCACGGAAAACAACCTGACCCTAGAGGAATATCTGGGAATCGACTCCGTTTACGCTTCTCCTTGGCACGATGGTGACGAGGCATAAGAGCAAAGGAATATCTTATGTAACGAAAGAGAACAGGCACGAAGCCTGTTCTCTTTCTTCATTTTATAGGGTTCGTCAGAACGTAACGAACTTTTTCTTTGTGCGGTGTTGCCTTTACGCCTCTTGCGGCAGTTCTGTAATCAAACGTACCAAGAACT
>CAYXKI010000029.1:2105-4568 GCA_964465095.1 uncultured Ruminococcus sp. | reverse complement strand
CGGTGTTGCCTTTACGCCTCTTGCGGCAGTTCTGTAATCAAACGTACCAAGAACTTCATCAGCACTGTAGCATCTTCAATCTCGACTTCATTGTCCTTATGACAATCTGCATTGGCATTTGCCTGTTCATTGAGAACAACTGCACCTGCCACAGCCTTATTCAGAAGCACAGCATCCGTAATGTCCACTCTACCATCTAAGTTTACGTCACCATACAGCGTTGCGGTAGATGCACCGCCTCCTGCCGGCTTGGTGGTGGTTTCTGTAGAGGGAGCAGCGCTTGTTGTGCTCTCTTCCGGAGAAACAGTAGTTTCTGCCGGTTCGGTATTCTCTGTCGTTACCGCAGCAGTAGTGTCTTCAGACGAATTCGTTGTTTCCGAAACAGAACTGACGGTAGTGGTGGTGGTGGTGGTCGTTGTTTCCGGTTTTGTCACAGTTGTAGTTACCGCAGTCGTACCATCCGGCTCTGTGCCCCAGATCAGCGTGTCACCATCATACATTGTGATTTTATCCGTAATTGTACCATCTTGCTGTACCAGACCTGCAAAGGAATAGTCATTGGTGGAATCCCATACCTGATAGGTGTCCGGAACAGATACCCGGAACTGTACTTCGCCCTGATGCTCCGACTGTCCTGTTGGCATAATCTTTGTTCCGTCGCTATAACTTATCTTCACGTAATAGATATTGCCGTCATATTGAATAGGGTCAGAAATGGTACAATTGTCCGACCACTCCTGATAGCCGATTCTTACGCTGACATCATCAACAGTCAGACCTGCCTCAAACAGTTCTGTAAAATCCATATAATAGTTATAGGACAGATCCTTAACCGTTCTTGCCGGCCATGCAGTGTGGTTGGTAGCAAGTGCCTTGATTTCTACATAGCTGCCACTGGACTGGTTAATGGAAGCCTCCATATAGAACTCATCCCACTTCGGTGTTTCTGTCGGTGGGAAGCTGTCATCTGAACTGCCGCCATATTTCTTTACCATAGCACACAATGCTGCGGTATAACCTGCATTATAGTCAATAGCAACCTCGCTGCACTGATAGTTGCTGACAACATCGGTATAAGTGCCGGTCTGATCCGGACCGCCCACCAATGCACCATAGAGAATATGGGCGTGTTCCTTGGCATCGTCTCCCTCTGTCTGTCCAAGTCCGGTCCACTTGTCGTCCCAGACACCGCTAGAGGTTCTGTGGTGCCATGCCTGCGGATAATTGTCCCCCATACCGATAACATAGCTATAATTTGCGTCGTTATCGCCAAAGCAATAATTCATCGTATCGTCGGCAAACTCGGTATATTTTGCTGCATAGGTTGCATCATCCGCAAAGAGTTCATCCACGGCAACATATGCCAGAAATGCGGTAGTTGTCGCATGACGCAATACGCCCCATCCGGTCAACCAAGAAAGTCCATCCGGTGTTTTGGAAACCTGTTTTCCGCCATATCCGGTTGTCCAGTATTCCAGATGCTTCTGGAACTGTGCTTTCCAGGTGCTGTCTCCGGTGTTGATGGCATAAAGCAGAATGCCACCCTGCATGACATCATCCCAACAATGTCCCCAGGTATATTTCAACTCTGTAGACTGATCTTCCTTGCCAAGATTCTGAATATAATCGCTCTGGCAGAGATCCAGATACTTCTGCTCTCCGGTTGCCATATACATCCAGTTTGCTGCATAGAATAAATCGTCATAGAACGTGGAAATCTTATAATAAGACTGTTCTGCTGTGTCATCCCCAATTGAACGATTCTTGTCTGCACGATCAAAGCAAGCAATGGCATGTTCCAGATAGTAGTTTGCAAGATCCGGATCAGAATCCTTAAAATTCAGATATCCGGTGCAAAGGGCTGCTGCCATCTGCGCCTCAATACAGCTATCGTTACAGGTATAATACGGGCGTTCTGTTTCCCCTGTCATCAGCTCATACTTTGCCATGTACATCTCTGCTGCGCCCCACCAGACGTGGTCAAAAGAGCCATCGCCGATCATATAGACGATTTCATCCCCAAGGTCGCAAGCTGCCACGTAATCCAAGGCAAATTTCAGGTTGTTTTCGTACAGAGTACGCTGTCCGATTGCATCAACGCCGTCCCCATATTCCAGCAAGCCCCAGCCAAGCATTGTTGCAGAATAGGCATTGGTCAAGGTAAATTTCAAGTGATCTCCTGCGTCATACCAGCCGCCCTCGATATAATCGTTTGTCATCGAATCAGAGCGCCAGGTTACCTCGTTCCAATCCGGCAATGTGCCAGACTGCTGCACCTCGTAGAAGAACATGGACTTTTGCAACGCTTCTCCATAGTTGTAGTCGCTGTTTGCTTCCGCCCCTGCCGTCACTGTTGGCAATGCCGCTGCGGTACCGGTAAACGCCAGCACACAAGCAGAAATTGCCGCAAATATTTTTTTCATAAAATCGTGCCATCCTTTCTCAACAAATAAAGTGTGATTT
>CAYXKI010000029.1:0-2005 GCA_964465095.1 uncultured Ruminococcus sp. | reverse complement strand
AAAATTTCCCACAGTTCTCCCAAGGTTTCCACAACGTTTTCCACAAGCTGTGGAAAGAAAAAAGGCTTGTTTTCTCGTGTATTCCCTATAAAAGTAACAAGTTTTGCACAATCTGTCAGATACAGGTTTCAACACGGTGACAATAAAAACCGCTGCCGTTACCGTTTTGTAAAAAGTTTTTCTTTGATTGTGGAAAACTCGGTGGAAAAGTTGGGGAAATGCTCCGGAATTCTGGCAGCGATTCCGGCAAAAACCATAGTATTCCGAGAAATTTCTCCTGTTGGGATTGTGGAGTGGATAATTTGAAAAACGGTGGAAAGAATAAAGATAGCACTTTCACACAGTGCAAAACCGAGGCAGACTGCCTCAGTGCAAAGGAGAGAACACCATGAAAAAATCTGCCAGAGTTGGCGCATTGTTCGCAGCAATACTTCTGACGGGAACGCTGCTTGCCGGTTGTGGAGAAAATTCCAAAAAAGAGGACAGCAATGCCAAGACCACAGAAGCCACCACAACGGAGGACAGTAACAACGCCGTAGAAGACCTTGTCACCGACGTAGAGGAAGGCGTGGGCGATCTGGTAACCGATGTAGGTGACGCTGCGGAGGACGTAGGAGACACCGCAGGAGACGTGCTGGACGATGCCGGAGATGCTGCCGGGGACTTGCTTGGGGACGAAGAAGACCGCTAAAGGCAATGTTACGCAAAGCCCCTGATACAACAAAAAACCTGCCGGACTCTTGTTCTGAGCCGACAGGTTTTTTAAGGCGACACCGCCCTCTTATTCGCTAAGCTTCCGCTTTAACTTTTCAAAAAAGTTCTTTCGCTTTACCTGGTTTTTCTCCTCCAGAGAATCATCAAACTTTTGCAGCAATTCTTTCTGTGTCTTTGTCAGTTTTTTCGGCACTTCCACAACCACTGTAACATACTGATCTCCATAAGACTCTCTGCCAAGGTATTTTACGCCTTCTCCACGGAGACGGAACTTTGTGCCACTCTGTGTCCCCTCCGGGATATCATATTCCACCTTGCCCTTAATGGTAGGAACAGTAACCTTATCCCCAAGGACTGCCTGGGCATAGCTGATAGGAATCTCACAGTGAATATCGTTTCCATTGCGGACAAACAACTCATGAGGACGAACAGTTACCGCAACATTCAAGTCGCCATTTCTGCCACCATTGACACCGACATCTCCCTGTCCGCTGACACGAAGCACCTGTCCATTGTCAATTCCTGCCGGAACATTGATCTCGATCTCGGTTGTATTCCGATAGCGTCCGCTGCCCTTACATTTGGTACAAGGATTGGTGACAATCTTTCCCTTACCGCCGCACTTGGTACAGGTCTTCTGGGTAGAAATCATCGTTCCAAACATGCTACGATTCACACGAATCGTACCGGTACCATGACATTCTGTACAAGTGGTAGACGTTGTGTTGGAATCTGCACCGGTACCGCTGCACTGTTCACATTTCACCATATGGGTAACACGCATCTTCTTCTTAACGCCCTGACACGCTTCCATAAAGTCAATGACAATGCTGTTTGTCACATCGCCACCACGTCTTGGTGCATTGGCATTGGAAGCCTCTCTGCTGCTACCAAAACCACCAAAGCCGCTGAAAAAGCTGTCAAAGATATCGCCCATATCTCCAAAGCCGCCAAAGCCACCGCCATAGCCGCCACCGCCGCCATAATTCGGGTCAACGCCGGCATGACCGAACTGATCATATCGTGCACGCTTCTCAGAGTCAGAAAGCACCTCATATGCCTCGTTGACTTCCTTGAACTTCTCTGCTGCCTCCTGATCGTCCGGATGCAGGTCGGGGTGATACTTTCGTGCCATTGTCTTAAATGCTTTCTTGATCTCCTCTTCGGACGCACCCTTTTGCAGTCCAAGCACCTCATAATAATCCCGTTTCTCTGCCATTTCTGCCGGCTCCTTTCTCTCTTTACATTATGTACAACGATACGGGACACGCCGCCTTCCGCCTGTCCCGTG
>CAYXKI010000028.1:11248-13520 GCA_964465095.1 uncultured Ruminococcus sp. | reverse complement strand
CCGATTTCTGTGCCGGAAAGACGCAGCGTGCCGTCTGCTTCTACCGTAAACACTCGTCCGCTGTCTGCCATCTGCAACGCTACCACATCATAGCCGTCATCCCAGAGGACATTTTCTGTGCCAAACCGATGGCGAAGTGCATCCAGAATGCTCACCTGATAAGAAGCCGTTCCGGTGTACCAATCCCGATAATTTTCATTGCCAATGGGACCGATTACCGCAATTTTTGCATTTTCCGGCAACTCCAGAGGGAGAATTCCCTCGTTCTTCAAAAGACACATCTGTTCCATTGCCGCAAGGCGGTTTACTGCACGGTGCAAAAGGGTGTCGTTTTCTGCCACTTCCCTGTTATAGCAACAAGCCTCCCCGTCCAGATGTCCAAGGCGGATTCTTCCACGGAGGGCATTTCCCACGGCTCTGTCTAACTCTGCCTCCGTAATCAATCCACGCTCCAGTGCATCCACAGCCGCAGCAGATACCATGTCCTCGTTATCGGTCATAATATCGTTGCCATTTTTCAGGCAAGCTGCAAGGGCTTCTGCGTGGGTTTTGTGAGAGCGATGATCCAGTACATTCTGGGAGAAATCCCCACCATCTGTTACCACAAAGTCCAGATGCCACTTTTCTTTTAACAGGTGCTGTAAATCCGGATTCATACAAGCCGGAACGCCACTGAGTTCGTTATAGGCGGTCATAACAGACGCTGCACCCCCCCGTACAATGGCGGATTCAAATGCACGATAATAGTATTCGTGGAGAGTTCGTGGGGTGACATTGGCAGAACAACTACCACGTTCCCGTTCGTTATTGTTGGCACAAAAATGCTTTAATGTGGGAATGGTACGGCGATAAACCGGGTCGTCCCCTGCCATGCCCTGGGTATAGGCTGCGGTCATCTCTCCAATCAGAAACGGGTCTTCTCCATAGCCCTCTTCCGTTCTTCCCCAACGTGGATCACGCTCCGGGTCAACCGTAGGTCCCCAGAGCATCAGGTGGCTTTTGGGGTCACGCTGATAATAAAACCGTGCCTCCTCCCCGGCGATGGTGCCAAGCTGTTCCATCAGATTCGGGTCAAAGGTAGAGGCAAGCCCAATGGGCTGTGGAAACACAGTAGACGGCTCGTCAGGGTTTCTGGACACATAGCCACGTGCCACTTCTGTTCCCACAAACCACTCCCCCAGTCCAAGCCGTGGTACAGCTTGCTGGTGGGTGGACAAAAGTCCGATTTTTTCCTGTACCGTAAGCCGGGAGAGCAGATCCTGTACACGCTCTTCTAAGGGCTTTGTATTGTCACGATATTTTTCCATTTTCTCTACTCCTTTAAAAAAAGCAATATCACAAACCTCAATCTGCGATATTGCTTTTCCATGTCATTTTCTCTCTTTTCCGCTTTTCCCGTAATTCCCGGAAAAAGTCCTTAAGGATCTGTGCACATTCCTCCTGCATCAGTCCCTCGTATACTTCCGGTGTCCAATTATAGGGCAGGGAAAACAACTCTTCCACAGAGTGTACCGCACCGCCCTTTGGGTCTCGTGTGCCATAAACCACCTGATCCAGCCTTGCGTGAACAATTGCCCCGGCACACATAGGACAGGGTTCTAAGGTCACATAAAGGCAGCTATCAATCAGTCGCCAGCCCCCTAGTGTTTCACTGGCTTGCTGAATTGCCAGGATCTCTGCGTGAGCAAGAGGAGAGCGGTCAAGTTCTCTTCGGTTGTACCCCTCTCCGATAATTCTGCCACTTGGCTTGTGCACAATTACTGCACCTACAGGAACTTCTCCTAGTTTTGCTGCTTGTTCAGCAAGTTCTAAGGCACGCTCCATATAACGCTTTTCCGGGAAAAATCCCATTTGTTCTCCCATCAGAAAATTACCTCAATCAGCATCAGAATCACACACAGGCAGAAAATAATGGACAGCGGTCCAAGGCTCAGAACCGTATACACCCGTTCTCTGCCGGTGAGATAATGCTTTTGTGCCAGCAAAAGGGGACGATCCCCCCTGGGGCGGATAAAAATCAGACAGAGCAGAATTCCGAGAACAAGCACCCCCAGAAGTGCAAACTGTCGATACTGATGCAAAGTATGGCTTGAAGAAATCTCCATCAGGAACAAGCCAAAAAGCAACAGGTGATAGAGAATCCGGCTGATCATAGAGGGGATCAGCGAACCGCACCGCAAAACGGAAATTCCGGTGACAATCGCCATGGTAAATTCCATCAGTGCTGTAATATAGCTATGGGTAACGCAAACGGACAAAAACGCCGTCCCCA
>CAYXKI010000028.1:7528-11148 GCA_964465095.1 uncultured Ruminococcus sp. | reverse complement strand
GGGGTACTATCATAACAAACCATACATAACAATCTATACCCCTACAAGTAATTCGCCCGATATCTCTCCCGGCAGCAGCCGTTGCCCCATTGACAACCCTCTGCCGTCTACATTCTCTCTACACCCATTTTCTCTATCATCATTTCCATAACAATGATAAACTGCACACATTTTACATATGAAAATCCTGAAATTGGTTGTGCATTATGCTAAAATCCACGATAGGGTGCATTTTTATTATACCACATATTGTGACGATGTGGTTTATTAGAGTGCAAATAATGTCTTTTGTCTTTATAAATCCCCTTTAAATGCTTCCTGAAAAAAATGAATAAAGTAATTCTCAGGTGGCAATCTCGTAATATTTCTCATTGCAAAGCAAAATTCATCCATATTGTCGATTTTAAGCTATTAATGCTCTGATATCGCATTTCCGATATATAGGTATGGGAAATCACCACAATTCTACAAATTCACGCAGAGAAAAGTCGCAAATTGCATAAAAGTTGTCGGTTTTGCACATTGACATTTGTGACATCCTTGGATATAATAAAAATTGTATGATACACAGGGAGCACATGGTAGAAATGCATACAAAAACACAACATTTACGAGGTGAAAAAAATGAAAGGAAAAATCGGTGCTTGGATCACTGCGGCAGCAATGAGTCTGAGCATGGCAGGCGGCTTGTTGCCGGAAGCAGTAGAAACTGCTGTGGCTGCAAGCAATTATCAAGTAGAATATCTGGACAGAGGGATCAGTGCGGTAAACACCGGTTCGGGAATGCTGGTAAACTGGCGGTTTTTAGCCAGCGATACCAATAGCACTGTATTCAACCTATACCGGAACGGTACGCTGATTTACACCAGCAATGCCGGAGAGTCCACTTGTTATCTGGACGCTTCCGGGACAAGTTCCAGTGTCTATCGGGTGGATACAGTAGAGGGCGGAAAAGTGACTTCTTCCGACACCTGTACCTTGATTTCCGGGAACAGTTATTTTGACATTCCCCTTGATCCTCCGACCAGCAGCAACTGTACCTATTCCCCCAACGACTGTTCCACAGGGGATGCAGACGGAGACGGGGAGTATGAGATTTTTCTGAAATGGGATCCCTCCAACTCAAAGGACAACTCCCAGAAAGGCACAACCGACAATGTTTATATTGACTGCTACAAATTAGACGGCACTCGTCTCTGGCGAATTGACCTTGGCTGTAACATCCGTGCCGGGGCACACTATACCCAATTTTTCGTAGCAGACTTTGACTGCGATGGCTATGCAGAGATGACCTGTAAAACTGCCGATGGAACCATTGACGGCGTGGGAACGGTGATTGGCGATGCCACAGCAGATTACCGCAATTCCAACGGATACATCCTGAGCGGTCCGGAGTACTATACGCTTTTTGACGGACTCACCGGGGCAGCACTGGATACTGTAGACTATGAGCCGGCAAGAGGTACGGTGAAAAACTGGGGCGACTCTTACGGAAACCGTGTGGACCGATTCTGGGGAACGGTTGCCTACTTAGACGGCGTACACCCAAGCGTTGTGACAGGACGTGGCTATTATACCAGAATGACCGCAACTGCCTATGATGTGGTAAACAAGAAACTAGTAAAGCGGTGGGCATTTGACACCGGCAACAACAGTTCCAAGGCAGGCTATGGCGACGGCAACCACAACAGCATGGCAGCAGATGTGGACGGGGACGGCAAACAGGAAATCGTCACCGGCGGAACTTGTATTGACGATGACGGCACGGCACTCTGGTGCACAGAACTGGGACACGGGGACGCAATGCACCTTGGAGATTTTCTCCCCAATCGGGACGGGCTTGAGGTCTGGGTCTGCCACGAGGATTCTCCCTATGGGGTTTCCCTGTTGGATGCAAAAACCGGAAAGACCATCTTCCACGTAGACGGTTCTAGTGATACCGGACGGTGTTGTGCAGACAATGTCTGGGCTGGCAACGACGGCGCAGAGTTCTGGGGACTTGGCAACAATGTCTATGACGGCGATGGCAATTTGCTTAGCTGTAACCGCCCTGCCATCAACTTCCTCTCCTACTGGGACGGCGATTTAGAGCGTGAGATTCTGGACGGATACACAGACTCGCCGGCAACCATCAGCAAAATGGGCAGCAACGGCAAACTGACCACCCTCCTCTCCACAGATGGCTATTACACCTGTAACACCACAAAAGGCACCCCTTGTCTTTCTGCGGATATTTTCGGAGATTGGCGAGAGGAACTGATTGTCCGTGCGGCTGACAGCAAATCCATCCGGATTTATTGCACCACCTATGATACAGACTATCGCATTCAGACCCTGATGCAAGACCCACAGTACCGGGTACAGGTTTCTGCACAGCAGACCGCATACAATCAGCCCCCTCACGCAAGCTTTTATCTGGGGTCTGACGAGGAGTTACCGACCTATGTTTCTGTTACGGTATTGCCACAGGCAAACACCTCTACCACAACGAAAAAGCCCACCGCAGCAGCCCTTGTAGACGGCGGTGTCTATATGTTCAAAAACGTCAACAGCGGACTCTATCTGGAGGTCAAGGATGGAACAGCGGCTGCCGGGTCAAATGTACAGCAATGGGGGGCAGACAGTTCAGGAGATCACAACACCTGGAAAGCAATTTCCGCCGGAAACGGCTATTACTATTTATACAGTCAGCTTGGAGATCGTGTCACCTATCTATTAGATGTGGCAGGGGCGCACAGTGACAATGGCACAAACGTGGCAATCTGGACAAATACAAAAACGCCGGCTGCCCAACAATTCCTGTTCTCCCTCAACGACGATGGCTCGTACACCATTTACACCCAAGCTTCCGGACTTGCCTCTTGCATTGAAGTGGAAAATGCAGACTTGTCCTATGGGGCAAACATTCAGCAATACGAGGTCAACGGAAACGACTGTCAGCACTGGATTCTGGAACAGGTTACAGACCCCGGTGCGGTAATGGATACCACCAAAATCTATCAGATCCAGAACGTAAACAGTAGTCTCTATCTGGACGTTGAAGACGGAACGGCTGCTGCCGGGACAAATGTACAGCAGTGGGGTGCAACCAGTGCAGGGAACTATAACACCTGGACATTGCAAGATGCCGGAGATGGCTATTACTACATCCTCTCTCAGCTTGGCGATGGGAAGACGTACTATCTGGATGTAACCCGGGCAAAGACCACAGACGGCACAAACATCGAAATCTATACCAAGAGTACGTCCGATGCACAGAAATTCAAGTTCATCAAAAACACAGACGGCACCTATCGGATTCTCACAAAAATTTCCTCCGACAAGAGTGGACTTGGCATTTCGGATGCCTCCACTTCCAATGGTGGAAACGTGGTGCAATGGACGCAGAATTCCAGTACCGATCAGCTTTGGAACATGCTTGTGGTTGGGGAACTTGCAAGTGAAACCACCACAACGACGACAACGACAGTTACCACCACAACCACGACTACTACTACGACAACCACCACAACAAGTACCACTACCACCACAAGTACCACAACCGTTCCTACTACCACAACGATTTCTGACGCAACAAACGCCCCTGTAGAATCTGTTGCAACCACGGCGCAGACAGAACC
>CAYXKI010000028.1:0-7428 GCA_964465095.1 uncultured Ruminococcus sp. | reverse complement strand
GCAAGCACAAATTCCGAAAGCGAAAGCGGACAGAATACCACCACCACAACTGCAAGCACCGCCACCACTTCCGCCGGCATAAGAGAAATCCTCTATGGCGATGTCAATCTGGATGGCAAAGTGGACATTACCGATGCGGTTCTCCTCAACAAGGCAGCCGCCAACATGGTCAACCTGTCAGACATGGCACAGGCAAACGCAGACTGCAAACACGATGGCGAACTTACTGTGGATGATGGGGTAACACTACTCAAATTCTTGGTACGTTTGCTCACAGAATTGCCGACAGAATAAGTCTATAAGCCTCTATGGCAACTGTGGCAACACCGCACAAAGGCAACCAAAAGCCGGACAGCAACAAAACGATGCTGTCCGGCTTTTGTCCATATCTATCCAATTGTTATACAAAAGGTCTTAACCCTGCTGTGGAGAAGGTGCAGAAGAAGCGGTGTTCTTCGTGTCCTCTTCCGGCTGAATCAGATTGTAAATCCGATCCGCAGAAACATCTTTTTTGCAAAGCTCTTCTTTTTTGTCCAGTCCACGATTGCGGAAATAAACAAAAAGATTTGCAGTAACCATGGTCAGGTTCAGCAGATAAACTGCAAAGACATAAGCGTTGTGAATGGTGATTCCGCCCAGAATCTTTGCAATAATCCCGGCAACATACCCGGTAATCAACAGCAGAATAAAGGGCAGACTCATGGCTTTTGCGCTGCGACATTTATAATTCTTAATCAGGTTAATCGGCCAGGAACAACCAAAACAAATCAACATCACTGCTTCTAAAGCTTCACACATAATAAAACGTTCTCCTTCCAAAAATCCAAGTGCTCAAAGGGACTTTCCCTTCTTTGCCTATAGTATAGCACGATTTGCAAATGCTGTCTAATAGAGATTTTGTCTTAATTCATAGGTTCTGTGTTATCGTTCCAACAAATTCCCACTGTTTCAATGATGAATTGTAGAAATCGACAAAAAGGTTCTTGGTTGTCCGTCCTGCGTGTACAAACGTATTCACAAAAAGCACAACAGAAAATACAGAAAAATTGTGATTTTTCCCTATTGATTTTTCCGACAAAATCTAATATACTAGTATAGTGACACTTTTTTGTTTCGGAGTTTTCTATGGTTTCTCCAAAGACAAACCATAAATATATAGAGATCGTAGGGTTATGAAATGGCGATAAAAGTTGTAAAATTCGGCGGAAGCAGCCTTGCAGATGCACGGCAGATCCGGAAAGCGGCAAACATTATTCAGGCAGACAAAGAGCGGCGTTATGTTGTGCCCTCTGCACCGGGAAAGCGGTTCTCCAAGGATATTAAAGTAACCGATATGCTTTATGGCTGCTATGGGCAGGCAGAAGAGGGTCTGGACTTTTCCAAGGCACTGGCAGAGATTCGTGCTCGCTATGATGAAATTATCCGGGAATTGGAACTTGATCTTTCTCTGAATGAGGAATTTCAGGAAATCGCTGCAAACTTTAAAAAGCGTGCCGGAAAAGATTATGCCGCAAGCCGTGGAGAATTTCTCAACGGAAAAGTCATTGCAGCATATCTGGGATTTCCCTTTGTGGATGCCGCAGAAGTAATCTTCTTCCAACCGGATGGGGCACTGGATGATGAAAAGACCGCCAAGGCACTCCGTGCACGGCTGTCTGAACTGGAATATGCCGTAATTCCCGGCTTTTATGGCTGCGGTGCAGACGGCTATGTAAAGACATTCTCCAGAGGCGGAAGTGATGTCACCGGTTCTATTGTGGCAGGGGCTGTCAAAGCTTCTCTCTATGAGAACTGGACGGATGTTTCCGGCTTCCTGGTTGCAGACCCTCGCATTGTAGAAGATCCTGCGGTGATTCGCACCATTACCTATACCGAACTTCGTGAGTTGTCTTATATGGGTGCTTCTGTTCTCCATGAGGCAGCAATCTTCCCGGTACGGTCTGCCGGCATTCCCATCAATATCCGCAACACCAACGCACCGGAAGAGCCGGGAACCATGATTGTTCCAGAAAGCGGTGCAGAGGAGATTTCTGCATACACCATTACCGGAATTGCCGGGAAAAAGGATTTCACTTCCATCAACATTCACAAGGATCTGATGAACAGCCAGATCGGTTTCTGCCGTGACGTACTGAATATTCTGGCAGAGCACAACGTTCCTATGGAGCACATGCCCTCTAGTATTGACTCCATGACTGTAATCGTGGATTCTGAGCACCTCCGTGGCTTAGAGGAAACCATTCGTTCTGAAATCATCAAGGCAGTTCAGCCGGATTCCATTGAAACAGAAGAAAATATCGCACTGATTGCTGTGGTTGGTCGTGGTATGTGCCGTACCCGTGGTGTGGCTGCGAGAATTTTTGCAGCACTGGCACACGCACGGATCAATGTCCGCATGATTGACCAGGGCTCCAGCGAATTGAATGTTATCGTTGCCGTAAAGGAAAACGATTTTGAGCAGGCAATCCGCTGCATTTATGAGATGTTTGTAAGTTCTGTGGAATAAGCCTTTGTGCACGTCTTTTCGGCAAATTTTCCCGATAAACACAAACGCTAAGCACAAGAGCAACACCTACAAAGGAGAAATGCTTTGAAACGCTATCCTTATTATATTCCTCCACGCTCTTCTCTGCCAAAAGCTGCCGGATGGTGTGGAGGACTCTTGGCGTTAAATACTGCCTATACACTATTTACCATGCCAAACTATACCGGCTATTGGGATTATTGGGCAACACTGGTTGCGGGGGTACTTCTGGCAGTCACTTGCTTGCTGGGAATTCGACGCAAAACAGAACTGATTCTGATTCCCACCGGGCTGCTTGTATTGATTGGTTGCTTTGATCCACGCTTTGTGCACTGGATCGAACTTGGGATGTTTTTTCTGCTACTTCTTTTACTTCTCTTCAAACTCCCTGCCTTTTGTGCAAACATCCTCCGCTTTATAGGCACGATTCTCCTCTTTCTCGGAAGCATTTCTGTTCTGGCCCCGGTCTGTCAGCGGATTTACAACCTCTCCCAATCCGGGAAAGCCACCACCAATTTCGTCATTCCCTATCTTCTCCGCACCCTTGGTGGCGATGTGCTTTGTATGCTTGCACTGCTTCTTTTGATCTTCTCTTTGAAGCCATACTGGATGCCGGGGTGGATGGAAGAGGACGACAATTACGACCGAATCTGGGAATAACCATAAAGATATCAGACAGTCCGATGGGCTGTCTTTTTTGTTGACAAATTCCCCTTGATATGTTCATTTTCTTCTGGTAGAATAGTTTTAACCTGAACTGTTTACGCATAAACAATTCGGTTCTAAACAAAATGAGAGGAGGAACAAAGGATTGGCACATCTGGGATTTGAAATACACAGATTGTCACGAATGATGATTCGCAACCGGGTGCACTCTTCCGCAAAAGAAAGCGCAGACCTGATGACCGGAATGCACGGCTATCTGATTCGTTATCTCTATGAGAACCGGGACAAAACGATTTTTCAGCGAGATATTGAAAAGCAATTTTCCATCAGCCGTTCTACTGTCACGGTGACCTTACAGCTTATGGAGAAAAACGGGTTGATTACAAGAGAAAGCGTAGAAAAAGACGCTCGGCTCAAGCGCATTCAACTGACAGAAAAGGCGCAGAATCTGCATCTTCAGATTGAGGCAGACATTGCCAAGTTTGAAGCGCAACTGACTCGTGGGATTACCCCGGAGGAAGAGGCAGTCTTTTTGAAAGTCCTCGAAAAAATGCGAAACAATCTAAAAGAAACCGAAAAAAAGGAGGATATTTGTAAGGTATGATACGAAAACTGATGCGATCCATTCGGGAATACAAAATCCAGTCGATTTTATCCCCGGTTTTTGTCATTCTGGAATCGGTAATGGAAACCCTGATTCCGCTTTTGATGGCACAGCTCATTGACAAGGGCATTGATGGGGACGGTGACATGAACCAGATTCTCCACTATGGTGCAATTCTTCTGGGATGTTGTGTCCTGTCCTTGCTTTTTGGTGCACTTGCAGGGCATTTTGCCTCTGTTGCCTCTACCGGCTTTGCCAAGAATCTGCGACATGATATGTTTTATCGGGTACAGAACTTTTCTTTCTCCAATATCGACAAGTTCTCTCCGGCAAGCATTGTCACCCGTATGACAACAGACGTAACCAACGTACAGAACGCCTATCAGATGATGATCCGGATTGCCCTCCGCTCTCCAGCGCTCTTGATTTTTGCCATGACCATGGCATTCAAACTCAGCGCAAAACTGGCACTGATTTATCTGGCAGCAATTCCGGTTCTGGGCATTGGTCTGCTTTTAATTATGACAAAGGTACATCCGATTTTCAAGCGTGTCTTTAAAATTTACGACAAGCTGAACAATATCACCCAGGAGAATCTCCACGGAATCCGTGTGGTAAAATCCTTTGTCCGGGAGGACTATGAGATCAAGAAGTTCTCCAATGTGTCCGAAGAAATTTACCAGGATTTCTCCAAGGCAGAAAAGCGACTGGCATTTAACATGCCTTTGATGCAATTTTGTATGTATGCCTGTATGATTCTGGTGTCCTGGTTCGGTGCGAGAATGATTCTCAGTGACTCTCTGACCACCGGTCAGCTCATGAGCCTGATGAGTTATGCCATCCAGATCCTGTCCAGCCTGATGATGCTCTCTATGGTATTTGTTATGATTACCATGTCCAGAGCCTCCATGGAACGTATTACAGAGATTCTGGAAGAGGAAAGCGACATCACCAATCCGGAGCACCCTGTAACAGAAGTTCCAAACGGGGAAATCACCTTTGAAAATGTGGGATTCAGCTATAGCAAGCGGAAAGACAAATGCTGCCTGAGTGAGATCAATCTGAACATTCCCTCCGGTTCTACCATTGGCATTCTGGGCGGTACGGGTAGTGCAAAAAGTTCCTTGGTACAGCTAATCCCTCGTTTGTATGACACCACAATCGGCACAGTAAAAGTCGGTGGCATTGATGTCAAGGACTATGACATTGAAACCCTCCGCTCCTCTGTTGCTATGGTATTGCAGAAAAACGTTCTGTTCTCCGGAACAATCAAGGAAAATCTCCGCTGGGGAAATCCGGATGCAACAGACGAGGAAATGGTTCACGCCTGCAAGTTGGCACATGCCGATGAGTTTATCCAGAATTTCCCGGACAAATACGATACCTATATCGAACAAGGGGGAACAAATGTTTCCGGTGGGCAGAAGCAACGTCTTTGTATTGCACGGGCACTTCTGCGGAAGCCGAAGATTCTGATTCTGGACGACTCTACCAGTGCGGTAGATACCCAGACCGATGCTTGCATTCGTCAGGCGTTCCGGGATGAAATTCCGGGAACCACCAAGATTATCATTGCCCAGCGTGTCACCTCTCTTATGGATGCAGACAAGATTCTGGTTCTGGACGAGGGACAGATCAATGGCATTGGTACTCACGAAGAACTTCTGGAATCCAACGAGATTTACCGAGAAGTCTATCAATCCCAGCAGAAAGGAAGTGTACCGCAATGAGTCAACCAAGACCGCAAAGACCGCCAAAAGGCGTTATGGTGCCCGGTGCATCAAAAGGTGCAGGGAAAGCATTCAAGCGACTGCTCTCCTATATGAAAATTTATTGGGTACAATTTATTCTGGTACTGGTGTGTATTCTCATTAGTGCCGTTGCCGGGGTTGCCGGTTCTATGTTCCTGGAATCTCTGATTGATGATTATATCTCCCCCATGCTTTTGTCCGGCAGTCGTGATTTTTCCGGGCTGGCAATGGCACTGGTGAAGATGGGCATTATTTATGCTGCCGGAATTCTTGGCACGCTACTTTATAACCGTCTGATGGTTGTAGTGGCACAGGGAATTCTAAAAACCATCCGGGACGAGATGTTCAGCCATATGCAAAAGCTGCCCATCCGCTATTTTGACACCCACTCCAGCGGTGACATTATGAGTCTGTATACCAACGATACAGACACTCTGCGACAGATGTTGGCACAGAGTATCCCCCAGATTTTCTCCTCCATTGTAACCGTAATTGCTGTTTTCTGTGCAATGCTGAAACTCAGCGGTTGGTTGACGCTGTTTGTTCTGGTGTTCGTTGTAATTATGATGACGCTGATGAAAGTCATCGGCGGAAAAAGCGGACGATATTTTGTCAAGCAGCAGAAATCTCTCGGTGCTGTCAACGGCTATATTGAAGAGATGATTCACGGGCAAAAGGTTGTCAAGGTGTTCTGTCACGAAGAACAGACCAAAGAGGACTTTGACAAGCACAACGAGGAACTATTCCAGAATGCCTCAAAGGCAAACAGCTTTGCCAACATTCTCATGCCGATTATGGGAAATCTGGGACACACCCAGTACGTTCTGATTGCCATCCTTGGTGGTGCATTGGCATTCAACGGAATCGGTGGGCTGACCCTTGGTGCAATTGCAGCATTTTTGCAACTAAGTAAAAGCTTTACCATGCCAATCAGTCAGATTGCACAGCAAGCAAACTCCATTGTTATGGCACTTGCAGGTGCAGGACGAATCTTTGACCTGTTGGACGAAAAGCCGGAGACAGACGAAGGGTACGTTACCCTTGTCAATGCAAAAGAGGAAAACGGCGAACTGGTAGAAGTTCCGGAACGTACCGGCACTTGGGCATGGAAACACCCCCACAACGACGGCAGTGTGACCTATACCAAGATGCAGGGAGATGTCCAGTTCTTTGACGTGGACTTTGGCTATGTGCCGGAGAAAATTGTTCTGCACGATGTCAGCCTTTATGCAAAGCCCGGAGAAAAGGTGGCATTTGTCGGTGCAACCGGTGCCGGAAAAACCACCATTACCAATCTGATCAACCGGTTCTATGACTTGGCAGACGGAAAGATCCGCTATGATGGTATCAACATCAACAAAATCAAAAAGCCGGATCTCCGTCGTTCTCTTGGAATTGTTTTGCAGGATGTCAACCTGTTTACCGGCACGGTAATGGATAACATCCGCTATGGCAGACTGGATGCCACAGACGAAGAGTGCATTGCAGCAGCAAAGCGTGCCAATGCCCACAATTTCATTGAACTTTTGCCCGATGGGTATAACACCGTTCTGTCCGGAGATGGTTCCGGGCTGTCTCAGGGACAAAGACAGCTACTCTCCATTGCAAGAGCAGTGGTAGCCGATCCGCCGGTTATGATTCTGGACGAGGCAACCTCCTCCATTGATACAAGAACAGAACGCATTGTCCAGGCAGGCATGGATGCATTGATGCACGGCAGAACCGTCTTTGTCATTGCCCATCGTCTTTCTACCATTCAGAACTCGGATGTAATTATGGTTCTGGATCAGGGCAGAATTATTGAGCGTGGCAACCACGAAAAGCTGATGGCAGAAAAAGGACGGTATTATTTGTTGTATACCGGTATGCAGCAAAACGCTTAA
>CAYXKI010000027.1:8306-13579 GCA_964465095.1 uncultured Ruminococcus sp. | reverse complement strand
TATCTCCATAACCCTGACCCAGGATGGAACAGAGCACACGTATTATCTGTTTGCCTGTATGCTGACAACGCAAATGAGTCAGTTTACTTCCGATATTCTGACTGTGGCGGTTCTTTTGATTCTTGGACTGTGTCTGGTTTCCGGGGTGTTTACGGCGTATACTTTGCACATCAAGACAAAGCAGCTTGTAAAGTTGCAGCTTGCAATGCAGCGGTATGCACTGGGGGATTATTCCAAGCCTTTGTCACCAGAGAATTATGAGGGCTCAGAATTTGAGGAAATTGCGGTTCTGGCAGAGTCTATTAACAGTCAGGCACAACGTGCGGAAGAATCCAGCCGTCAGTTTGTCTCCAATGTTTCTCATGAATTGCGAACGCCGATGACGATTATCAGTGGCTTTGTAGAGGGCATTCTGGATGGCACAGTTCCGAAGAACAAGCGGATGGAATATCTCTCCATTGTATCCCAGGAGATTCAGCGTCTGAAGATGCTGGTAACCTCTATGCTGAACCTGACAAAGTTTGATGCAGGGACGATACAACTGAACTATAAGATGTTCACGTTAAACGACACAGCGTTCCGGACGATCCTCATGTTTGAAAATCGCTTGAATAAGCGGAATATTTCTGTTGAGGGACTGGACAGTCCACCGGTTCGTGCCTGTGCCGATCCGGATCTGATCGGACAGGTTGTGTATAATCTGGTAGAGAATGCTGTAAAGTTTGTCAACGACGGAGGGACGATTTCCTTTACCTTTGCAGATGAAAACGACAGTTGGATTTTTGCGGTACGGAATACCGGAAACGGAATTTCAAAGGAAGAACTTCCGAAGATATTTGAACGGTTTTATAAGTCAGATGCTTCTCGGAGTCAGGACAAAACCGGGCTTGGGTTGGGACTGGATATTACCAGGCGGATCATTCATCTTCACAATGCACAAATCAGTGTGCGGAGTGAGGAGCATGTTTATACCGAGTTTGAAGTGCGGTTGCCACATGTGGATCCACCGGAAAAAGATACAGCGGACGAAACATAAAGCAGAAAGCGAACAGCATCCGGGGCGTTGCCTTTGGACTGTTCGCTTTTTTGAAAGGAGTAGCATAAGCCAATGGAAGAAAATCATACAGAACAAGTAGAAACAGCGACAACCCAGACGGCACAGCCCACTGTGCCGGTACAGGAAAATGATCAAACGGCACAACAAGTCCCTCCGGTACAGCAGGCAACTTGGCAGCAACAACAGATCCCTCCACAGCGTCCAGTTTATGCACAGCCACAAGTTCCACCGAATCCGCAAATGCCAAGACAACCTTATGGTTCTGGCAGTGTGCAGCAGGGACAGAACGCCCCTGTACCGCCACAAATGCAACAGCCTGCACACGGATGGAGTTCGCAGCAAAATGGGCAGAATACCTGGTATCCGCAGCAGCAGCCGAGATATAACGGATGGCAAGCACCACCCCAGACAACATCGCAGCCTCCACAGATGATGTTTCCCCCGGAGAAACGGGAAAAACGAGTGGCATTCTGGCTGAAAATTGTTGCAGCATTGCTGGCGGCAATTCTGGTGTATTGTATCGGAAGCGACGTAGTGCAATATCGTATGAGCCATAGCGATACTAGTAGACATAGCGTGTCCGACCAGTCGAATGCGATATAAAGGCAAGGTAAACGTGGAAATCAAGTTCCCACAGGCATAGAAGCTTTTTGGTGCAGCAATTTCTCGAAAATGCTGCCGGGGTCAAGGGGCGAGCAGCCCCTTGTCGCTGTCCGCAGACAGCGAAACTCCCTGCGCCATGCCATAAGGCGCACGGAGCAGAGGGTGAGAAATCCGACAGGATTTCGAGGGAGAGCGAACAAGACCGCTCTCCCTTTTTAGATGCACGAGAACGGAAAAGCCTTGGAAACGTTCCGGGGGAACGTTTCCAACGAATAGATACAGGACTAAATTTCCATATATCATAAAAAAAGCGAAAAGACGGGAAAAACCGCTTTTCGCTTTTTACATCAATTTTTCATCAAAAAAATCTAATGTCTGAGATAACTTGATTTCTACGGTTAAGATAATTTACCCCACCGTCGGGTTCTCATTTACCTCATCAATATAATTCTGCACCTGGTCATAGATTGCATTGACAGATTCATTCCATGGCACACCACGGGAAGCGGCACGAATGCCATTGACGCTACTATCCAGAATATCTGTCACATCAGAAGAAATTCCGTTGTAGAAGTCAAATACCGGGTTCTCCAGTGCCATTTCGTTCATGGTGTTCTTCATTTCGATCATTTCATCTGTCCACTCATAGTCGCTGATGAATTGTTCATCGCTGATTTCCTGTGCACCCTCGCTTACCTTGCTGAAGCGGAAGCAATCCATGAACTTTCCAACGCCCTCCAGATTGTGACCGCCCTTGACAAAGCAATAAGCGTTGACACTGGTGGGGAGATAATATGCGTCTGCTTTTTCGTACTTCGGAACAGGAACAAAGAAAACATCCTCTCCAAAGGTGGTAGACCACTGTTCTTTTTCACAGCCCAGTACCCAGAGTCCACAGGGATAGAACAAAAGCTTGCCCTCGCCGATGTAGTAATCTCTGGAAGTCCAGCCGTAATCCCCGACACCCAAAGCGATGTAATCTGACTGCCACAGGTCGTACATCCAGTTCTGATAGTCCTCAATGGCTTCGCTGCGGAGGTTGTTGACAAGCTTGCCATCTTCCAGACCAATGTACGGAACACCGGTAGAAGCAGACAAGCCGGCTTCAAAGTACCAACTGTCAATGCCGTACCGTTCTTCGTCGGTGTCTACAAATTCTGCCAGCATATCCTCAAAAGCATCCCAAGTCCACTCGCCCTTTTCAAACAGATCTGCCGGATCGTCTAAGCCGTACTCGTCCATGGTTTTCCGGTTGTAGATGATGGCGCAGTTGTCACCGGTGACATCTACAACAGCCATGTAGTGACTGCCGTCCCACATCATTGCATCGTTGGCATCTTTTACATCTGCCCACAACTCAGAATCCAGATCGATATAGTCGTCATAGGGAACGAACATCCCACGGACTGCACCCTTTGGGAAAGCGTCCCAGTTTCCGCCATAGAAGAAGTCTACTCCCTCGTCGCCGTTGATGGCGTTGGTCAGGTTGTCATATCTTGCCCCATAGGTGGTCTGATACCATTCGATTTCTCCACCGTACCGTTCCTGGAAAATCGCCAGTTCGATTGGGGTGGTTTTTCCGGTGTCGTCAGAGTTGATATCCCAGTCCGACATCCACTTGATGGTCTTGTTCTCTAATTCGCCGGTCAGCCGTTCGTCGGATTTCGCAAGTTCTGCCAACTCTTCTCTTGTGGTGGCAGACATATCTTTTACCGGCGTGGTGTCTTTTTCCGAACTACCGCAAGCAAGAAGCGGAAGCGTCAGGAAAGAAGCCAGAAAACAGCTTAGCGCAATTCGTGCATATTTTTTCATGGATAATCTCCTTTGTTGTCAGAATATGATACATAGTTATTATAACATAAAGAAGAAAAAATTTCAAGCTGCAATTTGCACGAGATTATAACACAGATTCAGGTGATTTTGACGATAAGAGAGTGATTGTAATGGAGAATAAAAAAAGTTTACCCAGACAGAAGATTTTTTGGTGCAGCAATTTTGTAAAAAATGCTGCCGGGGTCAAGGGGCGAGTAGCCCCTTGTCGCTGTCCGCAGACAGCGAAACACCCTGCGCAATACTCATGCGCGCGGACAAGAGGGTGAGAAATCCGACAGGATTTCGAGGGAGAGCGAACAAGACCGCTCTCCCTTTCTAACCGCACGAGAACACAACGCCCTTGGAAATGTTCCGGTGGAACATTTTCAACGAAAAGCATAATACTATTCACAACCCCTCCGCCTGCGAAAAAGTCATCCCCGGGTGCAATGCCATATTCAGGCTACATGCCAGCAGATCTCCGGCGTGGTCAATGAGGCGATCAATTTCTCTTGGCGTTACCATCATATTCGGGGCTTTTCCGGGGCTGTCCGATGGGGAAAACTCCCGGATTACGGTGTGCAGATCCACCACTGTGGGCACCCCAAGGGCGATGACGGGAATGCCAAAGGTTTTGGGGGAGAGTTCTACCCGATGGTTTGCCACACCGCTGCCGGGGGCAATGCCACTGTCGCAAAGCTGAATGGTTGTACCCAATCGGGAAAGCGAAGCACAGGCAAGGGCATCCACTGCCACAAGGGCAGAGGGCTTTACTTGACGGCAAATGGCGTGGAGTAACTCTGCGGATTCTATGCCGGTCTGCCCCAGAACTCCGGCAGCCAGAACACAGACCGGTCGGAACTTTGGGAGGGCTTCTTGTTCTTCTTCGGTAAGAGCGCTTTTCAAATGCCGTGTAGCAAGAATTTTTTCCGCAACACGAGGTCCTAAGGCATCCGGGGTAATGCCGTGATTGCCAAGCCCTGCAACAAGAATCGTCCCATGTTTCGGAAGAAACTGTCGCAGTTCTTCAGCAAGTTCTTCTGCCATGGCAGCATAGTGGGCACAGGCTTTCGTCAGGGCTTTCGCCTCTAACGTGACATACCGCCCGGCAGGCTTCCCAATGGCAGCACCGTGTTCATCCTTTGCAATTTCGATTTCCGTGACAGAAAAAACCTGCCCTCGCTTTTTTCGGGTAATGCCGGGAGAGAGATGCTCCGGGGTGGCACATTCTACTGCAAGATCCGTGCGAACAGAATTCATAGAAAACGTCCTTTCTTTTGTGCAACTTGCTTATTTTTCACGGGAAAAAATTGTCGGCTTCCTAGAAAATACCTATTGCAATTGTAAGCCGGTTGTGGTATAATAATATTTAGTCATGATGTTCTCAGGAGAACATCCGCATTTGGTCGTTCCAATTGCTAGGGATTATTCCAGCCGATGGCGGTACCGTGTCAATGCTGCTGTCGGTGTTTGATGACAACAATAATCCGGTTATTTTCATGTTTGAGGAAAAAGGAGAGTATTACTATGCCGAATATTCGTTCTGCAAAGAAGCGTGTAAAGGTTAGCGCAACAAAGACCGCTGCGAACAAGGCTCGCAAGTCTAATCTGAAGACCATGATCAAGAAGGCTGATGCCGCTTGCTCCACCAATGCTGCTGATAAGGAAGTAGCTGTACGTGCAGCAATCAAGCGTGTTGACCAGGCTTGCGCAAAGGGTCTGATGCACAAGAACGCAGCCGCTCGTAAGAAGTCTCAGCTTGCTAAGAAGCTGAACGCTGCTGGCTAAGTCCAACACACAA
>CAYXKI010000027.1:5880-8206 GCA_964465095.1 uncultured Ruminococcus sp. | reverse complement strand
TTGCCCTAGGACAGCCCGAAACTCACTTGCAAGGCGTGGTCTACTTTCGACATAGAGGGAGTGTCCAGACTGCCCATTCTGTCTTTGAGTCTGCGCTTGTCTAAGGTGCGGATTTGTTCCAATAGCACCACACTGTCCTTTGTCAGCCCACAACTTGCCGCTGTTACATCAATGTGGGTAGGAAGCTTTGCCTTGTCACGACGGCTTGTAATGGCTGCTGCGATTACAGTAGGACTGTGACGGTTTCCAATATCGTTTTGTACAATAAGTACCGGTCGGATTCCCCCTTGTTCTGATCCGACAACAGGACTTAAATCTGCATAATAAATATCGCCACGCTTCACGAGCATGCTTTTCAACTCCTTTGTGCGATGTCACCTATAGTATGCCCGGTGTATTCGGAATTATAGCCGGGTAGAAAAATTTTCTTTAGGCAACACCGCACAAAATCACCAGATGTTCTTTGTGCGGTGTCGCCTTTACTATAACTATATTCCACAAACACCCATAAGGTGTTACCCAAAAATCGCCCAAAGATTTCGCACTATGCCAAAGAGGAGGAGAACCACAATGCTGCCCCAGAGAAGAATCTTTTCCGGGAGACTGTTTTTTTGAAACCAGCTTGGATTCCACAGGACACGGAGGAGAATTGCAACAATCCAAAGGGGAAGCAGACAGGCAATGGCGAGATTTTCCTTGGCTGCACCAAGAAAATCCAGATGGAACAAACGGATTGCCATCCGGGAAACGCCACAGCCGGGACAGGAAAGCCCGGTGATTTTGTGAAACAGGCAGGGGATTGCAAAGCCGGTGAGTTGGTTGAGAATATAATAGAAAAGCCCCACACCGCCCCAGAACAGGCAAAGCCCGATCTGTCGCCGATATTGTAAAAGTCGTTTTTTCAAAAACTTTCCCCTCTTCTCTAAAAAGCCTAAAAAGGAGCTGTTCCCGAATCGGGTCAGCTCCTTTGTTGTTTTAGTATGTTTTGCACATTATCCCAATTTTGCCAGGTTGTTCAGCTCATTCTGAATCAATGCATAGGAAACGATTCCAAGACCGAAGATGGTGAGAATCAGATACAGAATGGAAGAACTGCCGGAGGGAAGCCCTCTGGACTGTTTTGCCTGGTCGATCATTTCGCCCTCTTTGTACATCCAGTACAGCATGTAAATTCCACAGGTTACAATTGCAAGCAGGATTACGACACCACCGGAAGTGAAATCCGGTTTGTTGGCAACTTTTTTGGTGTCCTCTGTAATACAGTAAAGCCAGTAGTACAGATAGATTCCGCAGGTGATAATGGAGAAGATAATGCAAAGCGCAATGTTTTTCTCCTGAATTCTCCCGGGATTGGGAGTGGGCGGAATGGGGTTGCCTGCGTATGCGTTGGGGGTTACACTCTGTGTCGGTGCACTCTTTTGTACCGGGGAACCACAGTTCGGGCAGAAATCTGCATTATCCGGGTGGTTCGCACCACAATTTTGACAAATCATAGAACACTCTCCTTTGAATCATGGTATTGTAGGATGCTTTAATAAGTATATCACATTTCAAGGAAGTTGTCAACAAAAAATTGCATTTTTTCGTGAAAAATGTGGTTTGATGTTGATTTTTGTGCGATTTTCTATTGTTTTTATTCCTTTACAGGAAGAGTTTGAATGACACGAATCAGGAATTTCATCAGATAATTCAGATCAACACTATCGACTGTGCCGTCTCTGTTACAATCTGCGTTATAGAACCCGGTATCGTTCAGTGAAACTGCACTGGCAACAGCCTTGGATAACAGCACAGCGTCTGCAAGAGAAACCTTACCGTCCTGGTTGATATCGCCGTAAGAGGGCGTTTCTATTACGGTGACCGATCCGCCCTCTAGTGTCAGATTCAAGTATGTTTCATTATCATGGACCGCATAGCTTCGTGTGTAAGTGGAATAACTGTAAAGTGCATCAATGGCAAAGCTGTCGCCGGGAGAGGCGGTTTCCGGAAGGGTAACGGTAATATATCCCAGATCTGTGTCATAGGTATCTTTCGGAGTAGTAAAAGCCGAAGGGGTGTAGTATGCATATTTTGCATTACTGCCTGTCATATCGGTGTAATAGAGACAATCAGAGAAACTTTTAATTGTTACACCGCTATCGGGGTCTACTATAAGACGCAAAGCAAAGTACCCATCGTTTACAAGTGCCGTGACCGGGATGTTTACTTCATAGCCACTCTGGGTCAGATCGTTGGGTGTTACCACAACGTCCCCAAGCTTTATGGAGAGGTCTCCCTCCGGTTCTGCTGTTGTAGTCGTGGTCGTTGCTGTCGTTGTTGTTGTCGT
>CAYXKI010000027.1:0-5780 GCA_964465095.1 uncultured Ruminococcus sp. | reverse complement strand
AGACCAGTGTCTTGGGAATAAACAAGATCCCCGTTGTCATCATAGCAGTATATGATAAAGTCAGAGGAGAGTCTGCTTCCACTTTTGTCTTTTACATATAGTGTGATTCCATCGTTTTCTGACATTTCCAGATTTGATAGTACCCATACATCAGAGTAAGTGGGTTCTGTTGTTGTTGTTGTGGTTGACATTTTTGCTGTAGTTGTAGTAGTTGTCGTTGTAGTAGTAGTTGTTGTGGTTTTTGACGTCGTCGTAGTGGTAGTCGTTATGGTAGTCGTTGTCGTTTCGTCATCGTCCGGAAGATACGTATCCGTCAAGGAAGTATTCTTCAAAAACATCTGTGTCCAATAATAGGTCCCACTGGAGGTCTTGGCAACGCCAACGCCGATGACGTTGTATCCATAGTTATCCTCGTCCAGGATATTTGCACGGTGTCCGGCAGAATTCATCCAGGCATTCATAACATTTGATGGTGTTGTCTGTCCATAAGCGATATTCTCGCCGGCAGCAGAATAAGAAATCCCATACTCCCCGAGGATGGTAAAGCAGGTTGTTCCGTCCGGTCTGGTATGAGACCATGTGTCTACGGTTTCTTCTGCACGGGCAGCAGCCACTTCATTCAATTTGACAGAGGCGTACAAAGGGGACAACCCCTCTGCTGCACGTTCTTTGTTTACCAGACGGATAACCTCGTCTGCATAGGCTTGCAGACTGGAATCGGTTTTGTTGCTGGTATAAGAGGTTGCGGCAGAGGCTTGGAAATTGTCAGATGCAAGAAAACTCTGCACCCAGGAAGCAGAAAGCGTGCTGCAAAGCAGGGTGATTGTTGCCACAACAGCGACCAGTGCGGCAATCCATTTTGAACCAATGCGTTTCATAAAAATTCTCCTTTCGAACTTGGTGATTGCAAGGGAAACTAAAGTTTCCCTTGCAAAACGGACTATGCAAAATTTTTCTTTCTGAATTTTGCGATTGTCTTTATTGTACCATATTTTTCTGGAAATTGCAAGCCTTTTCATACAAAAAATGTAGAAGAATTATCACGAAAAAATCTCTGCAAGAATGAAATGTGAATCTTTCCGAAAATCTCTTGACAAGCGTTTGGAAACGGTGTAAAATAAAAAGTGTTGTATCGAATGACAAACGAATCCCGGTTTTTCCGGGTGGCACGGGATAAATTGTGGCGTGTTTCTGCAATTTTTATTCTGAATGTGTGCGTTTTGTTTCATTTCAACGTTACGTCACCTGTGGTGATTTTCTATAAAGCGAAAATGGGAATATTGTATGGCTTGCCGCAAGGATGGTGCTGTACAGACTTCCCGGTGCATTATTTTGAAAAGATCGGTTTCCTCTTTTTGGAGAGAGGAAGGCGACACCGTGCAAAATCACTAGATGTTCTTTGTGCGGTGTTGCCGTAGACTTCCCGATTTGTACAAGTGAATACGAGACGCACACTTTCCCTAGAATCCGTGCTGTGTTGTACGAAATAGACAAACCGACAAACAGATTCTACAAGGAGGTTGTGCAAACCATGCAAACGGTGAACTGGGTGCTTGTTCTGGTGCTATGTTTGGTTGCTTTGCTGATTGGTGCGGCAGTTGCCGGCTATTTTGCCTATCGAAAAGGCATCTCTGCCGGGATGGAACAGCGAAAGCAGCAAGCAGAGGCGACCATCGGTTCTGCGGAAAAAGAAGCGGAACGGATTCTGGAAGATGCCAGAAAAGAAGCAGATACCAAGAAAAAAAGTGCAATGATTGAAGCCAAAGATGACATCTATAAGCTTCGGTCAGAAGCAGAAAAAGAAATCAAAGACAGACGTTCTGAAATCGGACGACAAGAGAGAAGAATCCAACAAAAAGAAGAAAATCTGGACAAAAAGACAGATAATCTGGATCGGAAAGAGGAATCTCTCAAGCAGAAACTGAAAAATGCCGAGAAAAAGCTTGCAGAGGCAGAGGATGTCAAGGCAAGTCAGCTTCAGGAACTGGAACGGATTTCCGGTTTGACGCAGGAACAGGCAAAGGAATACATTTTAAACAGCCTGGAACAGGAACTTGTCCATGAAAAGGCGTTGAAGCTTACCAGTTATGAGCAGCAACTGAAAGACGAGTGCGAGGAAAAGGCACGGAGTTATGTTTCCCTTGCCATTGCAAAATGTGCCGCAGATCAGGTCTCTGAGACGGCAGTTTCTGTTGTGGCACTGCCCAACGATGAGATGAAGGGCAGAATTATCGGTAGAGAGGGTAGAAATATCCGCACATTGGAGACGCTGACCGGGGTTGATATTATTATTGATGATACACCGGAGGCAATTACTCTGTCCTGTTTTGACCATGTACGACGGGAAGTGGCAAGAATCGCCTTGGAAAAACTGATTTCCGACGGTAGAATTCACCCCACCAAGATCGAGGAAATGGTGGAAAAGGCAAAGCGAGAGGTAGAACACCGCATTCGTCAGGAGGGCGAACGTGCCATTCTGGATACCAATGTCCACGGGCTGAACAACGAACTTGTCAAGCTTTTGGGACGGCTGTTTTACCGTACCAGCTATCGCCAGAACGTCCTTGCCCACTCCATTGAGGTGGCAAAGCTGAGTGGCGTGTTGGCATCTGAAATTGGCGTAGATGCAAATCTTGCACGACGTGCAGGACTTCTCCATGATATCGGTAAGGCACTGACTTCTGAGATTGAGGGCTCTCATGTACAGATTGGCGTAGATGTATGTAAGAAGTACAACGAGAACAGCGAGGTCATTCACGCAGTTGAAGCCCACCACAATGATGTAGAGCCCAAGACGGCAATTGCATGTATTGTACAGGCTGCGGATGCAATTTCTGCGGCGAGACCGGCGGCAAGAAGCGAGAACTATGAGAATTACATCAAGCGTCTGCAAAAGCTGGAGAGCATCTGTGCTTCTTATGATGGCGTTGAGAAATGCTATGCATTGCAGGCAGGCAGAGAAATCCGTGTAATGGTACAGCCTGAGACAATCAACGACGACAAGATGGTACTTGTGGCAAGACAGATTGCCAAGCAGATCGAGGCTGAGATGGATTATCCCGGTCAGATCAAGGTAAACCTGATCCGAGAGAGTCGGGTTGTGGATTACGCAAAGTAACGAGTAACATGTATTGAATGAATACAAAAAGAAAACGAGAACAGATTTTGTGGTCTGTTCTCGTTTTTTTGCGTTCGATAGGGTTTGTGCGGTGTCGCCTTTTATTTACCGGATCCGCATGGAAATGTCAAAGCATTTCACGGAATGGGTCAGTGCACCCAGAGAGATAATATCGACACCGGTTTCAGCAATCTTGCGGATGGTTTCCTCGGTAACGTTTCCGGAAGCCTCAAGGGGTACTTTTCCACCAACGATCTGTACCGCCTTTGTCATCTCTTCGCAGCTCATGTTGTCCAGCATGATAATATCTGCACCGGCAGAGAGTGCCTCTTGCAACTCTTCCAAGGTGCGGACTTCGACTTCGATTTTTACCATGTGTCCGATTTTTTGACGCAGGGCGTTGACTGCCGGGGTAATGCCACCATAAGCGTCAATGTGGTTGTCTTTCAGCATTGCACCGTCAGAGAGATTATACCGGTGATTCTTTCCACCGCCAACAGTAACAGCGTATTTCTGAAGCTGTCGCAGTCCCGGGAGGGTCTTTCTGGTATCGGTAATCTGTGCATTGGTACCGGCAACCAGATCCACACATCGTCTTGTTGCTGTGGCAATGCCACTCATGTGCTGGAGGATGTTCAGTGCCGTCCGCTCTCCTTTCAGGAGGGTTTTGGTGCTGCCGGTGATTGTGGCGATGATGTCGCCCTTTTGTACCTGTTCTCCGTCATGGATGCGAATGTCCATCTGGAATGCACCGCCTACCAGTTCAAAGACACGTTTGGCAATGTCGATGCCACAGAGGACACCGCTGTCTTTTGCGAGATAGTATGCCTCGCTTGTGTGCTCGTCGCTGAGCAGATAATCAGAGGTAACATCTACATAATGGATGTCCTCCTCCAATGCTGTGGTAATCAGCCGATCAATATAGGTTTGTTGTAACATGATTTTCTCCTTATGCTTGATTCAGGACTTCATTTAAAATAATATATGCCACGGTTGCAAGAGATTTTGCCTCTACATAGTCCGCATTCATCTCATAGTTTCCATGCAAAAGCTGTTCCCGGATTTCTGTAATGCGTTTCAGACCCTCCGGCAGCTTTTCTTTGTTGGGGATGACAAAATAGTTTTCCTGCATAATCTTCCGGATCTCTGTCCGCAGTCCCTTGGGCAGCTTCTGCGGTGCAGTGGGAGCGGTAAAGTTCCCGTCCGTATAGGTCTTGGGTGCTTCGGGAAGTTTCTTTGCAATGTCCAGTGCAGCCTGACGGGAGAAAACAAGTGCCTCCAGAAGAGAATTGCTGGCAAGGCGATTGTTTCCGTGGACACCGGTGTGCGAACACTCTCCCGCAGCATAGAGATTGGGCACGGTGGTTTCTGAGTTGCAATCTACCTGAATGCCTCCCATGAGATAGTGCTGGCAGGGGAAAATCGGAATGGGTTCTTTTGTCATATCATAGCCCTGTTCCAGGACGTTTTCATAAATCATGGGGAAACGGTTGCGGACAAATTCCGGATCTTTGTGGGAAATGTCCAAATAAAATTCATCCGAGTTTGTTGCACGGCTCTCCATAATGATTGCATGAGAAACCACATCACGAGGTGCAAGCTCCAGACGGTCGTCATAGCGATCCATAAAGCGTTCTTTGTGGCAGTTCAGAAGATGTGCACCCTCCCCACGAACTGCTTCAGAAACCAGGAAACACTCTCTTGTGTGGTGGTTGTTAAATGCCGTAGGATGGAACTGAATGAGATGGAGGTTGCGGATTTCTGCACCGTTTTCATAGGCAAAGGCAATGCCATCTCCGGTGGCAATTTTGCTGTTTGTGGTAAAGCCATAGACTCTCCCGATTCCACCGGTAGCCAGCAGCATGAAGTGGCTGTTGTATTCCGTTGTGTTGCTTTTTTGCAAGACGTTGACGGAAAAGCCTGTGTCTGTTTTTTTCATGTCGACCATCATGGCATATTCTAAGATGGTGACGTTGGGCAGGGTTTTCACCTTTTTGATCAGCTTGTCCAGAATCTCTGCACCGGTTGCATCTTTGTGATGGAAAATCCGGTGACGGCTGTGTCCGCCCTCTAAGGTGCGGTGCAACTCCCCGTCTGCCGTCCGGTCAAAATCAACACCGAACTGTAAAATCGTCTCAATTTCATGGGCAGCATGGGTGGTCAGCAAATGTACCGTTTCCGGATTGTTCTGAAATCCGCCGGCAACCATAGTGTCGTGTTCGTGGAGTTCAATCGAGTCCCCGGGGGAGTTGTACACCCCGGCAATTCCTCCTTGTGCCAAGGCAGAGTTGCACAGAGTCAGTTCCTGTTTGCACAGCAAGAGCACCCGACAGTCAGAGGGCAGATTGATTGCCCCGTATAATCCGGCAGCACCGCAACCAACAATAATCACATCAAAATTTTGTTCCATAGCATTCACGCTTCCTATCCTTTATCCGGTATTTTTATCGGTACCGGGCTTAAAATTCCGACAGGGATCATCGCCCTGTCATCTCATGGACGACAGCAGGATATCGCACGACCATGAGGGTGAGAAAACCGCACAATTCTTGTGCAGCATTTCCTTAAGTATAGCACATTTTTTTTAGATTGTCACTACCTTTTTGTCGATTTCGGTGATATGTGCAAAATCCTCTGCCGAAGCTGTTAAATTTTTGACAAT
>CAYXKI010000026.1:0-14072 GCA_964465095.1 uncultured Ruminococcus sp. | reverse complement strand
ATACGATAGTATGCCTGCGAAATTTCTATACAATCTGACGAAAAATCTTACTGCGTATCTGCACAACAATCTTTGTGCGGTGTCGCCTTAAGGTATTCTTCGAATATTTCAAATATGTTATAGCAAATTCCATTGATGCAAAGTTCCTCTTTCGGAACGGTTTTCTCCTGTACCGGGCAAAGCTTGATTCCCTTTTCTGCAAAATAGACCCGATTACAGCCCTTTTGTCCCACAAGTTGGCTTACCTTACAGGGATTCACCTGAACAACCAAGGTATCCGCAGGATGCTGCCAAATTGCACGATCCAGCACATGGCGATAAAGCCTTGCAGTTACAAGTTCCCCAAACGCCGGGTGATAATAGCCACCAATCCGATGCTGTCGCAAAGAGGCACTATCGTGAAGCCCCATCCGAATCAGTGCCACGCCCTCCTTGTGACAAGCACAAACTGCATAGGCACAAAAATCCAGAACCTCTTCAAAAGAGAGAAACCCATCTCTGTCCTGCTGCCAATACTGTGCCAGTTCTGTGCCCTCCAGCACAACCGTGGGATAAATCCGCAGAGTATCCGGCTTGCACTGAAGCAGTTGTTCCAAGGTAAAATATTCTGCGGAGAGCGTACTCTGATATAAGCCAACCATCTGCTGTAACCCAAGAGAAAGCCCGGCACTATGAATTTTTTCTGCAGCAAGTCGCACCTCTTCTGCGGTGTGCCCTCTACGGTTTGCAGTCAGCACCTTGTCCTCCATACTCTGTGCACCCAATTCCACAGCAGTTACATGATACTGCCGCAACCGCCGGAGCACGATGTCGTCAATTGCATCCGGTCGGGTGGAAACACGAATCCCCCCTTGAAACATTCCTTGTTCCAGAAAAGGTTGTACCGCCTCCAGTAAGGCGATCTGGTACCGCTCTTCTACTGCTGTAAAACTTCCACCAAAAAAGCCAATCTGTCCGGAAGCAAGGGTGGGGTTTTCCTCCAGTGTCGCTTTACAGGTCTGAAAGACCTGTTCCGGGGTTGGTGCTTCCTGTGTTCCGCTAATCGTCCGCTGATCGCAAAAACTACAACGATGTGGGCAACCCAGATGTGGGATAAAAAACGCAAGTGTCTGGTTATGCGAAGCACTCATGCCTTGTCATAGCCCATCAGACTCAGGGCTTCCTTGGCTGCAAGCTGTTCTGCGGCTTTCTTACTTCTGCCAACCCCTGTTCCGATTACATTGGAATTCAGACAAACCTCTACTTTAAAAGCTTTGTCATGATCCGGTCCGGACTCTTCCACCAAGACATACTCTACCTTTTCCTCCGGATTTTTCTGCACGACTTCCTGCAATTGAGTCTTATAATCCCGGAAACCAATCGGTTCTTTTTCTTCCGGATCATCCGGAATAAACCGCAGAATATGCCGTTTTGCCGCATCCATACCACCATCTAAAAAAATCGCCGCAATAACAGCTTCAAAAGCATCTGCCAGAATGGAAGAACGTGTTCTTCCCCCGGTGTGTTCTTCCCCTTTTCCAAGGAGAATAAAATCTCCAAGATGGATTTCCTGTGCAAAAACGTGCAGCGCCTTTTCGCAAACCATAGAAGCACGAAGCTTTGTCAATTCCCCCTCCGGCAAATTCGGGTACTTGTGAAAGAGAAATTCAGACACCACAATAGAGAGTACACTGTCTCCCAAAAATTCCAGTCGTTCATTGCTGTTTCTGGTTTTCCGCTTTTCATTGGCATAGGAGGAATGGGACAGTGCCTCTAAAAGAAGATGTTTGTCCTTAAAGTGATAACGGATATTTGTTTCAAATTGTCCAAGATCTACATACTCTGTGTGTTCCATTTCCTATTTTCCTCCTGTTTGCTTCAATTGCTTTGCTGTTTCTGCAATACTGCCGGATACATTTCCGGCAACGCAATCTCTCGCCTGACGGATTGCATTGAAAAATGCTGTCCCGTCTGAACTGCCGTGGGCTTTGATTACCGGCTTTTGTACGCCAAGCATCACCGCACCGCCCACTGCTTTATAATCCATTTTCTTTGTCAATTTCTTAATTTTCGGCAAAACCAGAAGTGCTGCAAGCTTTCCGGTAACACCGGAAAACAAGTTGTATTTCATTTGGTTCGCCATAAACTTTCCCATGCCCTCATAAAGCTTTAAGGCAACATTTCCGGTAAATCCATCGGTAACCACCACATCTGCCGCACCTTTGGGCAAATCTCTGGCTTCGATATTGCCAATAAAATTGATCGGGGCGTTGGAAAGCTGTGTATATGCTTCCAGTTCCAGTTCTCGCCCTTTGGTTTCCTCTGCACCTACGTTCAGAAGTGCAACTCTTGGATTTTCTACCTGCATTACGCTGTGCATATAAGTGCTTCCCATAATTGCAAATTGTACCAACATTTCCGGACGGCAATCGTTATTGGCACCACCATCAATCAGTTGAAAAGGTGTCGTTTCTGTCGGCAAAACCGGGGCAACTGCTGCACGCTTAATGCCGGGAATCCGCTTTACCAGAAAGGTAGATCCCACCAGCAATGCACCGGTGCTTCCTGCACTGACAAAAGCGTCCCCTTTTTCCTCATACAATGCCTGCATTCCCACAGCCATAGAAGTATCTGCGTGCTGTTTCAGAAGCGTTGTCGGTTCCTCATGAATGTCAAAAACAGCATCTGCATGAAGAAATTCCAAGCCGTCCAAGGAAAGATGATTTTCCGCTGCACAGCTTTTGATTTTTGTTTCATCGCCTACAAGTGTCACCGTCACGCCAAGTTCCTGTACTGCCTGTAAGCTACCACGGATGACCTCGAGAGGTGCATTATCTCCGCCGAATGCGTCAATTAAAATATTCACGGTTTTCATGCTCCTTGTTTTATTACTGATATTCTTTCAAATACTGTTCTAGCCCCTCAAGTGCTCTATCTGCATATGCCTGATATTTTTCTT
Source organism: uncultured Ruminococcus sp. (assembly GCA_964465095.1). Taxonomy (GTDB): domain Bacteria; phylum Bacillota; class Clostridia; order Oscillospirales; family Ruminococcaceae; genus Ruminococcus_C. Next base: position 11,134 of record CAYXKI010000026.1, on the reverse strand, counting down.
GTTTTCCCTTGATTCGTTCCGGCAAATCCGGCAAAATCCCCATATTTGCCCCCATGGGCTGAAAATTTTCCGTGGAGGCACTACTGATATACGCTGACAATGCCCCCATCATGGTTTCTCTCGGCAAAATCAAGGGAGTTTTTCCCGAAAGTCGTCTTGCAAGATTTTTCCCGGCAAGAATTCCACTAGCAGCAGATTCCATATACCCCTCTACGCCAGTCATCTGCCCGGCAAAAAACAGATCTTCTCTTCCCCGGAAAGAATAATCCGGATTCAGCACCCGTGGACTATCCAGAAAAGAATTGCGATGCATGACACCATAGCGGTGAAATTCCGCTTGTTCCAGACCGGGAATCAAAGAGAAAACACGCTTTTGCTCCGGGAATTTCAGATTCGTCTGAAATCCTACCAGATTGTAAAGCGTCCCCTCCTGATTTTCCCGTCGAAGCTGTACCACCGCCCAAGGGCGATGACCGGTTCTGGGGTCTGTAAGTCCCACCGGTTTTAAGGGACCAAAGCGCATGGTGTCCATTCCTCTGGATGCCAGAACTTCAATGGGCATACATCCCTCATAAACCCGGAACGCATCCTTATCGCAATCGTGAAGTTCTGCACGCTGTGCAGAAACCAAAGCGGTATAAAACGTCTCATATTCCTCTCGGTTCATGGGGCAATTGATATAATCCGCATTGCCTCTGCCATACCGTGCCGCAAAAAACACCTTTTCCTTGTCCAGACTTTCAAAGCTGACAATCGGGGCAGCAGCATCAAAAAAGCTAAGTCTCGTCCCACACTTTTTCTCAATATCCTCTGCAAGTGCACCCTCTGTCAAAGGACCTGTTGCCACAACGGTAGGGGTGTCCGGAATCTGCGTCAGCTTTTCTGTCCGCAAGGTAATATTCCGGTGTGCCCGGATTTTCTCTGTGACCATATCAGAAAACTGATGACGATCCACTGCCAGTGCACCACCTGCCGCAACTGCACACGCTCTGGCAATGGGAACAAGGAGAGAACCCATCCGTGTCATTTCTTCTTTCAGAAGCCCTGCGGCAGAATTAATCCGATCTGCTTTCAGAGAATTGGAACAGACAAGTTCTGCCAAGCCCTTGTAATGATGTGCCGGGCTGTATTCCAGCGGTTTCATCTCATAAAGTGTCACAGAAAAACCTGCTTCTGCCAACTGCCACGCTGCCTCACAGCCTGCCAGACCGCCGCCAATCACCGTTACCTGTTCCATCAGGCACCTCCGTTTACCGGTCTGGAATATCCACAATCCGGTTTCTCACAAACCAGATTGCCGGACTTGCCGCCTTTCTGGAACAAGGTGGAATTGCACTGAGGGCACTTTGCCTCTGTAGGCACATTCCATGTCATAAAATTGCACGCCGGATACGCACTGCAACCATAAAAACTCCGTCCTCGCTTGGACTTTTTCAGAATGATTTTCTCTCCGCAAAGAGGACAACTGCCGGCTGTTTCCTGCACGATCTTCTTTGTGTTCTTACATTCCGGGAATCCGGGGCAAGCAAGAAATCTGCCATACCGACCGATTTTGATTACCATATTTCTACCGCAGACATCGCAGACAACGTCCGTTTCTTCATCAGGCACTTTGACACGTTTGCCCTCCATTTTTTCCTCTGCGGTTTCCAGTGTCTTGGCAAAATCCCCATAGAACTCATCCAGTGTTTCCACCCAGCCCTTTTTACCACACTCTACCGCATCCAGATTGTTTTCCATCTCTGCGGTAAAGGTGACATCCAGAATGTTGGAGAAATGTTCTTTCATCAGTTCTGTAGTTACCTCGCCCAGTACAGTAGGCTTTAACTGTTTTCCCTCTCGTTCTACATAAAGGTGAGAGGTAATGGTTGTAATAGTCGGGGCATAGGTACTTGGTCTGCCGATTCCGTTTTCTTCCAGCGCTTTAATCAGCGTCGCTTCTGTAAATCTTGGAGGTGCTTGGGTGAAATGCTGATTCCCCTCCAAAGATTTCGCCTTGACAGCCATGCCATTTTCCAACTCAGGGAGATTCTTGTTCTCGTCCTTTTCCCCCTTATTGTCATCATACAGCACAGTAAAGCCCTCGAATTTTACCGTAGATCCGCTTGCTTTGAAAATGCAATTTTCTGCTGCAATCTCCACAGATACGGTGTCTAGCAGTGCATCTGCCATCTGACTTGCAATAAACCGCTCCCAAATCAGCTTATAAAGCTTGAACTGATCCGCAGTCAGACTGGTTTTCACTTTCTCCGGGGTAAGTCCCGGCAAAGAGGGACGGATGGCTTCGTGGGCATCCTGAGCATTTTTCTTGGATTTATACACCCGTCGTTCCGGCGGTAAATATTCCGTACCATAAGTAGCAGTGACATACTCTGCTGCTGCGGTCTGTGCCTCTTCAGAAATACGCAGACTGTCAGTACGCATATAGGTAATCAGACCGACTGCGCCCATACCTTCAATTTCTACACCTTCGTACAGTTCCTGTGCCACTTTCATGGTACGCTTAGACTGGAACCCAAGGCGATAGGAGGCATCTTGCTGCAAAGTAGACGTGATAAAAGGCGGAGCGGGGTGACGTTTTGTCACACGTTTTTTCACATTCTGCACCACATATGCTGCATCTTTCAGCCGTGCAAGCAGTGCATCTGCCTCTTCCTTTGTGGGAATCTCTGTCTTATCCACACGCTTTCCGTCTACTTTGACAAGCTTTGCAGAAAAGACACGACGAGAGGGCGGTGCGGTAAACTTTGCATCAATAGACCAGTACTCCTGCGGTACAAACGCACGGATCTCATTTTCTCTGTCTACCACAAGACGGACTGCCACAGACTGTACTCGTCCGGCAGACAAGCCACGGCGTACCTTTTTCCAGAGAAAGGGACTGAGTTTATAGCCCACAAGCCGATCCAGAATCCGTCGTGCCTGCTGTGCATTGACAAGATCCAGATCAATTTTATGAGGATGTGCCATACCATTTTGCACACCGCTTTTTGTAATCTCGTTGAACTCCACCCGATTGTCTTCGTTCATATCCAGGTGCAACATCTGCGCAATATGCCAGGAAATTGCTTCTCCCTCACGGTCAGGGTCTGTTGCGAGAAAGACATGATCGCACTTCTTGGCACTGTCTTTCAACCGCTTGATAACTTCTTCTTTTCCCTTCATATCCATATACTTGGGTTCGAATCCATTTTCTACGTCCACCCCAAGCTTGGATTTTGGCAGATCCCGGATATGTCCCATGGAGGCGATAACCTCATAGTCCTTTCCGAGATATTTCTGAATGGTTTTCGCCTTTGCAGGCGACTCCACAATCACTAAATTTGACATAATCCTACTCTTTCTCATCTATTCAAACAGGCGCACTACTTAAAAATTGCCGGAACGCCGTAGGAAGGGAGATCACCTGTTGAATCTCCCCAAGGCTTTTCCAGACAAATCCGGAGGGCATCTCGCCACAGCGAAATGTCACCCCAAGCATTTCCCACTCCACATGGGTAAAAATATGCTTTTTTTCCTCGGTTCGCTCCAGTTCCAGAGGTTGACATCCCCAGGCACTTACCTGTTGTGCCATTTCCTCCAGAGAAAGCTTTCCCGAAACATTGGGGAACTCCCACATATTGTGAAGCAGCCCCGGTTCTGTTCGTTTTCGTACCGCAAATTTTCCATCACATTGCAAAAGAAAAACCGTACGCTGTTCTTTCCGCCGTGGCTTTTTCGGTGTCCGTCTGGGCAACCGCTGTACATCACCGCCGGCATACCCAAGGCATAACCCGGAAAGGGGACAGTCCTCGCACAGTGGTGCACCATTTGGAAGGCACACCGTTGCCCCAAGTTCCATCAAAGACTGGGTCAACTGATCGGCTTTTCCTGGCAAAGAACGATAAAGTTGTTCCAATGCACCTGTGACAGCTTTTTTATATTGCGTTTCATCAATTGCACAAAAAGAGTCTGTTACTCTTGCAGCAACACGAAGCACATTGCCATCCACTGCCGGTGTAGGCAATCCATAGCAAATAGAGCAAATCGCCCCTGCGGTATATTCCCCTACACCGGGAAGATTTCGCACCGCTTCATAGGTTTCGGGGAATTTTCCTCCATGCTGCTCCATGATTTCCACGGCTGCACGATGCAAATTGGCGGCACGGCTATAATAGCCAAGCCCCTCCCAGCATTTGTTTACCTGATCCTGGGCTGCATCTGCCAAAGCGGACACTGTCGGAAACCGTTCCAGAAATCGCTGATAATAGCCCTTGACTGCCTCTACCCTTGTCTGTTGCAACATAATCTCTGACAACCAGACAGGATATGGTTCTTTTGTCTGTCGCCAAGGAAGTTCTCTGGCGTGGGAGGGATACCATTGCAATAAAGGCTCACCCAGTTCCATCAGCACCTGATCCTGCCGTTTTTTTCTCTGTCGCATCCGCTGAATGCACTTTTCATAAATCGGCAGCATCTGTGGCTCTTTGCAAATTGATTCAAGCTGTTCCACCGCAATCCATTGCACTGCGCTGTTTTCGTCCGGCTTTACACGAAGCGTTTCCCGTTCATCAGCAATAAGCCCATAGGTGACATTATAATGCACATGGGCATCTACCGGTTTCCCATTCTTTTTATGTGCCTTTACCGGCAGAATGTCCAGAGTTAGAATGCTGCCGGATTGGAGGTAGGGCTTTTGCACACCGGTTTCTTCCCGGACTTCTTTTTCTGCCACATAAGGGAAATCTCCGCAACCGTCTGCGTGTCCCCCCGTCCAGCAAAAGCTATCATAGATATGGTGATAAACCATCAGCACCTTATTCAGTTCCCGATTCATCACAAACCCGGAACAGGTCATATGTCCCTCTGTTCTGCTACGAAAAAGCAGTCCATCTCGTTCCTGTTCTGCCAAGGACAGAATCCTGGACAACGCCGTCTGTTCCTCTGCTGTCTTTGGAGAAAACTGCCGTAGTGCTGCAATCCAATCTCGCTTTTCTGCCTGATTGCCCTCTAATCGCATTCCGGTCATCCTCTCTTTGTACAGTATCCCTTATAACGCCTGATATCGCTTTCCCGGCATCCGCTGAATTTTTCCCATAAGTTCCAACTCTGTCAGCAACATCGCTAGTTCCTCTATGGACAGGGACGTGTCAGCAGCAATTTCATCCAGATGACAGGTGCCGTTTTTCCGAATCCGTGCAAGAATCTGATCATGCACAGAATCTTCTGTAGATGGAATCGGAACTTCTGTTTCCCCGGCAGGCTCTTCAGAAGTCACTTCTGCCGGTTCAAAGGCTTGCAACAGGTCACGATAACGGCTTTCCTCTTCCGAAACAGAGTCAGACAAGTTTGCCGGTTCTGTTTCTGCTGCGGTATCTGCTTCTTTTCTTATGGCAGAACGAGAAGCGTTCCGTTTTTTCTCCGGCTTTCCAAGTTCCATTACAAGGCTTTCGGATTTTTCCTGATTCTCCCCGTACAATACCGATGCGGTAATATAGCTGGAATAATCTGTATAATATGCATAAAGAATATCTCTGCTGTCAAAGACAGGTACTGCACCGTCCCGAAGATATTTTATCACACCGGCATACCGTTTGTCAAATACGTCCGCAGGAGGAATGCAAAAAACATCTCTTCCGGACTCCAGTGCATCTTCTGCGGTAATCAGTGCGCCGCTTCGTTCCGGTGCCTGAATGACAAATGTACCATTGGTAAGTCCTGCAAGCACACGGTTTCGCACCGGAAAATTCCCCGGACTTGGCATTGTCCCCGGCAGAAACTCCGAAAAGATCAAGCCGTTTTTCACCAGATCCGTTTTCAGATTGGCGTGTGCCTGGGGATAGCGTACATCCAATCCGCAGCCCATCACAGCAATACTGGGGGCATTTTTCTCCATGGCACACAAATTTGCGGTAATATCGCACCCCACAGCAAACCCGGTTACAAGAACAAATCCCTCTGCTGCAAGGTCGCTGCAAATTTTCCGTTCTACTTTTAAGCTATATTCTGTCGGTTTTCTTGTTCCTACCACAGTCAGCAAAAGGCGGTGCTGGAGAAGGGAGACATCGCCCTGACAGAACAACAGCACCGGCGGATTTACAAGTGCCAATAGCTGTTCCGGATAACTCTTGTCCAGATAGGTCAGAATTGTCTGATCTAGTTTCTGACAATTTGCAATGATTGCATCTGCCTGTTCCAATGTCGTCTGGCGAACCCGACGCAACGTAGAATCTTTCAATTGCATTTTTCCTGCTGCCTGGGAGTGCTGTAGCATATCTACCGCATTCTGCGGCGACTTATACAAGCGCAAAACATCCCAGATTCTTGCACTTCCTGCCCCAAATACCATCAAAAGCCACAACAAGCAACGTACTTCTTCCATTCTCAGCCCACCTTTCTACTATTGTTTCTTACGGCGACACCGCACAAAGAACATCTGGCGATTTTGCACGGTGTTGCCTTACCGATTTTTTTGTACTTCCCAAAGGATGATCCCGGCTGCCATTGCCGCATTCAAAGACTCAATGTTCCCATGCATTGGGATCGTGACACGTCTGTCACAAGCAGACGCAACCTCTGCCGGCAAGCCGTTTCCCTCGTTTCCGATCAGAATTGCCGTTCCACCGGAAAAGCTACACGTTCCCACCAGCTGTGCATCCCGGTCGATTACAGCAGCACAAGTTTCCACTCCGGCGTTTCTACACGCCATCAGAACCGGCTCTAAGGTTGGCACACAGCACACCGACATACGAAACAGCGACCCCATGGTTGCACGAACCACCTTTGGGCTATAGATATCGCAACTTGCCGCATAAATCACGCCATCCAGTCCGAGGGCATCTGCTGTGCGCAGAATCATCCCGGCATTTCCCGGATCTTGCAGCTGATATAAAATCCCATAATTTCCATGAGGTTGGATCAGCGTCTCCAATGGCTGTTGCGCAGGAATGCGACAGATTGCATAAACCCCTTGCGAGTGCTCCGTCTGTGACAAGGCTGTCCCAAGTTCATTGGAAAGAAGCGCACATTGCGTTTCCCTCAAATCAGCCTGGACGTTCTCTGCCTGCCACCGCTGATATCCCTCTTCTGTAAAAAAAAGATGGGTCAGCACTCCGCCATTTTTCACCGCATCTGTCACAAGGCGCAGCCCCTCCAGAACAAAACAGCCCTGTTTCTGCCGTTCTCTCTTACTGGAAGCAAGCTTGCGATAACTTTTGATACAACGATTCTCAGAAGCGGTAATTCGTTTCATAGCGTCCATCGCTTTCCCTCCAACAGATACAACAAAACACGCTCCGTGAGTGCCAGAGCGTGTTTCGGGTTCGTTCCTTACAGTGCTGCCTTTGCCTGCTCTACAATTGCAGTAAAGCCTGCTGCATCGTGAATTGCAATCTCAGAGAGCATCTTGCGATTCAGTGTAATGCCAGCCTTCTTGCAGCCGTTCATAAACTGAGAATAGTTAATCCCATTGAGTTTGCAAGCTGCGGAAATACGAGTGATCCAGATTCTTCTGAACTCTCTCTTCTTCTGCTTTCTTCCAACATATGCATAGTTGCCGGACTTCATAACAGCCTGTTTTGCCATCTTGAAGTGCTTGCTCTTGCTGCCCCAATAGCCCTTTGCCAGCTTCAGGGTTTTATTTCTTCTCTTACGAGTCATCATTGCACCTTTAATACGTGCCATACTTATTCCCTCCGTTTTCTCTTATGGGCGAAAACGCTGATTTTCAAAAACCAGACCGCCCGGACATAGACCTAAGTTCAATCGCAATCAAATGCTTACAGATACGGCAGCAGCTTCTTCAGTGCCGGTGCATTTGTGCTGTCAGCAATACCAACGGTACGAGCGATTCTCTTCCGCTTGGTGTCCTTCTGTGTCAGTCTGTGTCTTTTATTGGTCTTCTGATACTTCACTTTTCCGGAAGCAGTCATCTTGAAACGCTTCTTTGCACCGGAATGTGTTTTTGTCTTAATCTTTGCCATGGTGGTTCCTCCTGTTTACTTCGATGCCTTCGGTGAAATGAACATGACCATACTACGGCCTTCCATTTTAGCCGGCTTTTCAACAACGCCAACCTCTGCACACGCCTCTTTAAAGCGTTTCAGAAGTTCCTCGCCGATTTGCGGATGTGCAATGGCACGCTTACGAAACCGAACGGAAACCTTCAGCTTGTCGCCGTTCTGCAAAAACTTCTTTGCCTGATTGACCTTGGTTTCAAAGTCGTGCGTATCAATGGCGGAAAACATCCGGATTTCTTTAATCGAAACAACCTTCTGGTTTTTCCGTGCCTCTTTTTCCCGTTTCTGCTGTTCAAAACAATATTTCCCGTAGTCCATAATCCGGCACACCGGTGGCTTTGCCTGGGGGGCAATTTTCACCAGATCCAGATCTTTTTCATAAGCGAGTTTCTGCGCATCTCTTGCAGACATATTTCCGAGTTTTTCTCCATTCTGGTCAATTACCAGTATTTCCTTATCCCGGATTTCTTCGTTAATCTGCAGCTCCTGCTTGCTGATAAGCCAGCACCTCCAAACATATTGATTCCAAACAAAAAAAAGCGTCCACACAAACGTGAACACTCCATCCTACAGCGCAGCAAAGTCCTGTCTGCTCACACAAACAGACACTGCAACAATCATTGACCGTTTCGACTCAAATCACGCCAAACGGTGAGAACGGGAATGCTCTTCTTTGTTTACTCTTGCAATTGTATCACATTTCCGCTCTGCTGTCAAGCGTCTCAGGATTGTTTTACATTTTTTTCACATTTTCAATCAGCGTTTCCATCCAAGTGATACATTTCAGCTTTACCTGAAACTGCTGCGGATTTTCCAGCAGTTGCTTCGTTTCCTTGTCAAAGGTGGTATCCTCTATCTGCCCTGTCACATCCATGGCACTGGGAAGGCAAAGGCTTGGATACATCACACACCACCAATTCTGCCCCTTTGCTGCACCAATGGTAATCCGCAAGGCAGTATATGTCCCGGCAGGCAATGTGATTTCGTCATAGGTACGTGCATCAAAGTCCATCTCCACAAGTTCTGCTGTGACTCCATAACCATAACCGTTTTCCGCTACCACTTCTCTTGCCAATATTTCCAATTGTGGCAACGACTCTGTGGCAAGTTCCAATGTTTCTGCAAAAGAATCGCAATCCTGAAACTGTATTGCTGTCTCCTCCAGCAGTCGATCCCGGACTTTCAATTTCAATGCCTGATCATCAATTGTATCGGAATTCGCAAGAATATGCAAGCGCAGGACGTTCTGTTCCAGTGCTGTACAAGTTTCCGCTGTTTTGGTAAGCGTTGCAATACAAATACTACAAACAAATCCCAGAAGAACTGCCCACTCCAATTTTTTCATATGCCTCACCTCGTTAGGAGTATGGGCAGGGGAGGTGAGGGTTAATCAAATCAACTCCGCCAAAATCGAATTAGACACCAAAAAGCCCTTTGGTGTAAATGCAATCCGTTCGCCTTTTTGTGTCAGGAAACCGGCTTTACAAAACTGTGCAATCTCTCTCTCCTGTTCCCGGAACAGTTCCAAAGGCATTCCCTCTGTCAATCGCATTCCCAGCATAATCTGTTCCGAAAGAGAACAAGGGGCAGCATCCTCCAGAATCGTCTCCTGCGCTGGTTGGCGCAAAAATTTCTCCAGATCCGACGGCACAAAAAATCGCTTTCCCTCCCAGCAAGAGTGGCTGGAAGCGCCAATTCCCAGATAGGGGGCACAACGCCAATATTTGCAATTATGGCGACTCTCTTTTCCCGGTCTGGAAAAGTTGGAAATCTCGTATTGAAAAAAGCCCTTGCTTTCCAATTGTTCCACTGCCTCCAGATAGAGATCTGCTGCCATGTCCTCATCAGGGCACAGCCTTTGCACGTTCTCTTTGGCAAAGGGTGTTCCCGGTTCTACCTTTAATAAATAGGCAGACACATGGGAAATTGGCAACTCCGTCAAGCGGTTTATGGTATCCGCAAGCGTTTCCGGGGTCTGTCCGGGGAGTGCAAGCATAATGTCGCAGGAAATATTGGAAAAGCCTGCCGCCGCTGCTTGTTCCACTGTGCGCACTGCCTCTTCCGGGGTGTGCAGGCGATGGAGAAATTGCAATTCTGTGGGGCACAAAGACTGCACCCCAAAAGAGAGGCGGTTGATCCCGATCTTTCGCAAGTCTCGCAATTGCTGCAAATTCACCGTAGCCGGATTTGCCTCTAGGGTAATCTCTATATCCTCAGCAAAGGAAAAACAGGCAAAAGCCGTATCCAGAACCCGTGCAAGCTGAGAAGTCGACAACAGCGACGGCGTACCGCCACCAAAATAAATCGTATCCATAGGCACATCTGCCCGATACTGTTCCAGATTCCGACAAAGTGCACGGGTGTACTGTTCCAAAGCTTCCTCAGTTGCCGGCAGGGAATAGAAATTACAATAAGGGCACTTTTTTCGGCAAAAGGGAACGTGAAGATAAATTCCGCCGGGACTCATACGTCAATTGTGTCGTTGCGAATAGGCTTTTGCAATGCCCCAAAGAATGCATCATACAGTCGTGACAGCACATATGCCCCCACAATTGCCCCGATCATCTCCACGTAATCCCAAGCGGAAGTTCCGGTAAAGTACACGTACAGCACAAACGCCAAGGCAACAAGATAGACAAGGGCGCTGAAAATCATGGACGACATTCCGTTGACACAATGCCGTCCGCAGTTCAGGCAGACTTTCCCTTTGGTGTGCAATCCCCCGGCAAATGCTTTTTTGATTGGGTTAAAAGATTTCGCCCCACAGTGTGGGCAAGTATAAATGGATTTCATGATTTGTCCCTCCGATTTTTTATATTGATACTATTATAATCAACTTCCCGGAAGATGTCAAGGGCAACACCGCACAAAGATTGTGCGTCAGATGCAACCTCAGATTTTTTGTCAGATTGTGCAAAAATCGTGCAGGCAGGCTCGGCTGCTATGTTTACAGCAGTTGTGCCGAAGCCATTTCCTTTGGGCTTCGGGCTGTCGCCTGTCAAAGGATTTTTGTGCGAGATGACGGAAAATATGCAAGCAGATGACGTGCAAAATCGCCAGATGTTCTTTGTGCGGTGTTGCCCAAGGTAATTTTGCCTTGACAATCCCCCACTCCCATGATAAAATAAAAATAACTT
>CAYXKI010000025.1:7913-14575 GCA_964465095.1 uncultured Ruminococcus sp. | reverse complement strand
AACAGTTCGAGATAAACCACATCGCCCTTGTCATCAATGAAAATCGAACCCTTAGCCACTGCATGGGGAACACCGTTTTCATCGGAGGTTGCAAGTACCTTTACGCTGTCCTTGTCGTTGAAAATCTCCCGGATTTCCTGTGTAATTTCTACTGCCATCTTAATTCCCTGCCTTTACTTTGTCGATAAATGTTGTATTGATATGTTCAGATTCCAGGGTGTCAAGTTCGCCATCCAGAATATCGTTATCAATCAAGAACTGCTCTGTATTTTTAAGCGCTGCAAGGTCATCATCTGTGAACTCAACATCTGAATGAATCAACGGATAAAGTTCCTCAAGATCCTCTAAATTCCAGCCTGTGCCCTCTGCAATAAACTTATAAGTCTCATCCGGGTTATCCTTAATGTACTGTGCACCCTCTACAGAAGCCTCAACAAGCTTTTCTGCAATGTCAGGATAGCTGTCGATAAAGGAGTTTGCCGCTACGATATAGGTACTTACCGAGTTGCCGGTAGCGTCGCCGATCTTTTTCAGCGTGCCATCCTTAATGCTGCTGTTGATGTCGAAGATATAGCCGATATATGCATCAACATCGCCTTTTTCAATTGCTGCCACAACGTCTCCTGCGGTGGAGAAGTTTACAAGTTCCACATCGTCAGGGCTAACGCCGTTATCTTTCAGTACGCCAATCAGGGACTTATGCGTAATAGTGCCGACAGCAACTGCAATTTTCTTGCCTTTCAAATCCGAAACGGAATTTACTTCCTCATTGTCGCCTGCTGCAACAAGTGCGATTGTTTCGTCCTGGCTGCTTACCTTTGCAAGGATTGAAGTGTCAACACCGTTCTGAATTCCTGTCAGAATCGGCTGATCACCAATTCCCCAGATTACGTCAAGAGAACCTGCTGTCAATGCTTCGTTTGCCTCCGGACCTGTTGTAAAAGAAGTTGTCAGTTCAAGTTCAACGTCCTCATCCTCGAAAATCTCGTCCCAGATTCCATATTCCTTTGCAACAATAATCGGATAATTCCATGCACAGGTGCTGAATGTTCCGATCTTTACAACAACCTTTCCGTCTGATGTGGTATTGTCCGCAGTGCTTTCACTGCTGTCTCCACATCCGCTCAGCATCCCAAGAGAAAGTGCCACCGCAGCAGCAATGCTAATCCATCTGAGTACTCTTTTCTTTCGTTTCATTTTCAATTCCTCCAATTTGTTTTTTACAACATGTCGAGTGTTGTATCGAACTACTGCATTTCATATCGGATTTCTATGCATTTCGTTCTTACAAGCAATATTATACGCCCGGATTCTCCCTACGTCAACGCAAAAATGTGATAACGTTTTCATCAAGTATCAAAAGAAAGACAGATCCTATGGAATTTTTCATCCTCATTTTGGTAGAATCACTATTTTTCAAAAAGGGCGTTAAAAACATGAGATAACGTTGTCGCTTGAAAATACTACGGATTTCCGTTTGTTTTTTGTCTGCTTGTTCCCTTTTCGAGTGGATTTTGCGGAAAATGAATTTGTTTTTGTGAAAACGATGTCAAGGGGGTTGTGCGAAGAGGTGGGCAAAGTCCCCCTCCCTTTTTCAATTTTTTTGTAGATGTTCCTTGACAAAACCATTCTGATATGATATACTGATATCTGGTTAGCGTTTCCTAACTATTATTTTCAAAAAGTATCCGACTTTTTTGAAAAAGCGCTTGACATTCTGCTGATTCTGTGTTATCATATGACTGTAAGAACATATGAACACATGAACATATAAAACAATGGGGAGGAAAAATTATGTTTATTTCTGTGAAGGACGCAACAAAGAAATATGGAAAAGGAGAAGCGGAGGTTTACGCATTGGACGGGGTGTCTCTGGATCTGGAAAAGGGAAAAATCTGCGTAATTCTGGGACCATCCGGTTCCGGAAAAAGTACGCTTCTCAATATGCTTGGAGGTCTGGACAGTCTGGATCATGGTACACTTACTGTAGCCGGAAGAACCATCAGCAACGACAGCAAGGAAAAACTCACACAATATCGAAAAGAAGATGTGGGCTTTGTCTTTCAGTTTTATAACCTCATTGCCGATCTGACTGTGGAAGAAAACATTCAGGTGGTTTCTGATATTGCAGACAGTCCCCTTTCCATGGAGGAAGTATTGGAGGCGTTGGATATTGCAAAATATCGCCATCGTTTCCCAAAAGAACTCTCTGGCGGACAGCAACAGCGTGTGGCAATTGCAAGAGCCATGATCAAAAATCCAAAGCTGCTTCTCTGTGATGAACTCACCGGTGCACTGGACACAAAGTCTTCTCGCAGCGTTCTGAAATTCATTGAAAAAATGAACCAACAATTCGGCACAACCATTCTGATTATCACCCACAACGAAGTCATTGCAGATATGGCAGATGTCATTGTCCATATCAAAGACGGCAAGATTGATCAGTATCTGGAAAACACAGAGAAAGTTTCCGCAGCGGATCTGGCTCTGTAACGACAGGAGGGAGAAAAAATGGTATTACAAAAACGATACAGACGCAGCATCAAGGACAACCTGTCTTTTTACATCTCCTCTACCATTCTGACGATTGTGACGCTGCTTATGTTTTACTTGTTTAACATTGCCGGAAACGGAATCAATCAATTCGGCGATGAATTCTTTCAGCGAAACCATCTGGAAGATGCAAATTTCTCCACATATCTTCCCATTTCCGAGGAGGAACTGGAGAATCTGGAAGAGGAATATCAGGTCACACTGGAGGCACAATCCTATCAGAATCTGAAAGAGGACGACTTTACAGCAAGAGTTTTTCAGGCGACAGATAAACTAGACTGCTATGAAGTCACCGGTGGAAGAGATATTGCTTCCAACGGAGAAATGCTGATTTCCGAGGGATATGCGGTAAATATGGATGTTGCCATTGGAGATCATCTCACGATCCGGGGAAAATCTTATGAGGTTGTGGGCTATTTCCAACGCCCGGACTATCTCTATATGTTAGAGCAACCGGACGACAGCTATAAAAACGTTTCCAGCTTCTTTTTGGCATACTTTTCCGAAGAGGATTTCAATGCACTGGGAGAAGCACCGGTACAATATCTTGTACAATACGAGAAAAACAACAGCGACGAATTCCGAAAAGCAATCAACGAAACCTATTTGCTTCAGAATTATCTCAGTGCCGACGAAAATCCCAGAATCACCATGGTACACGAACAAGCGGATATGTTTCTTGTCATGTCCTATATTGTGCTGATTGTAATGCCACTGATTGCAGTGGCACTGATTTGCATCATTTTAAGCCGAAAAGTAAAAAGCGAACAGAAAATGATTGGCACATTGTCTGCACTGGGGTATTCTAAGGGAAAGCTTATGGCACATTATGCCGGATTCGCCGTCATTCCCGGGCTATTGGGTGGAATTCTGACTTGCATTATCACAGTAATCTTCCAACAGCCCTATGGAGAAATGAGTTTGTCAGACTATGAACCCATGCACGCCACATTCCGCCTCTCTCCTTGGGTTGGTCTGCTTGGAATTCTTGTTCCTACCCTGATGTACCTTTGTGCAGCACTTCTGGCGGTTTCACGGCTTTTGCGGCACGACACTGTTGAAATGCTCAATGGCACAGCCGGTCAGAAAAAGCACAAGCACAAGTTCTTTGTGGGAAAAGCAATGCCGGTAAAGCGAAAGTTTGCCTTGCGTTCTCTCCTTGGCAATCCGGCAAGAAGTGCAGTGATTCTCCTTGGAATCTTCCTTGGCAGCTTTATCATGCTGTTTATGTTTTCCATTGTAGACGCATTTAACTATGTCGCAGAAACAGTGGAGGACAATCTTGGAACATACTCCTACGAATATATTTTAACCACGCTAGAAACCGGTGTTCCGGAAGAGGGCGAGCCGGTACTTGCCGGTTCCTTTGAGGACGAAAATCAAGACAGCATTCCGGTATATGGTGTGGACAGTGACAACCCCTATCTACAGTTGAAAGACAAAGACGGCACCTCGCTTTCTGTAGAAAACGGCTGCTATGTAACAAGCGTTTCGGCATATCTTCTGGGAATTGAGGGGGGCGACAGTGTAACCTTGTACAATCCCCTTACCCTGGAAGATATCTCCCTGAAAATTGATGGCATTGTAGAGAACGATATGCAAGAGGGAATCTTCTTATCCAGAGAAAAAGCCGGAGAACTTCTGGAACTAGAAAGCGACACCTATAACGCAATTCTCAGCGACAAGGCATTGGATCTTGATTCTGCCTCTGTTTCCAAAACCATTCGGATTGACGCAATCAAAGAACAGTGTGACACCATGCTGGATGAAATGGGGATGATCATTTATCTGGGGGCAGCCCTTGGAGCGATCATCTGTATCGCAGCCATTTATGTTGCTGTCAACATGCTGATTACAGAAAATCGCATCAATATCTCTATGCTGAAAGTTCTGGGATACAGCAACAACCGCATCAACGCAATGGTACTCAGCGCCAACCACATTCTGCTGCCCATTGGAATTGCAATCAGCATTCCCGTCGTTTATCTTCTTCTTGCCTATTATATGAAATGGTTTGCAGGGTATATCGGAATGATTATCTCCCCACACTTTTCTATAAAGAGTTGCCTTCTGGTAATTCTCGCCGTATCCCTTTGCTATTTCGGATCTGTTTATCGCATTCGTACAAAAACCGGAAAAATTGATATGGTAGAAAGTCTGAAAGACAACAGAGAATAATAGGCAATGCCGCACAGCACCGTGCAAGGAACAGAAAATCCTTGTGCGGTGTTTCATTTATGTAAACTTTCGTGCAATTTCCGTTGGAGGATGGAAAACATCTTGCCTTTTCTATTGGTGTATGATATACTGTAAAGGTTGTGTTTTATGAAAAGAAAGGCAATACCATCATGAGATACGGTGTTGCCCCAAAACAAAAAAGAGAAGGGATACTATGGAAGCAAACACAAAAAAACAGACAACAGAAAAACTCAAGCCAAAGCTTTTTTCTGTGATGAAACATTATTCCAAAGGACAGCTCATAAAGGACATTACCGCCGGTGTCATTGTTGCAATTATTGCACTACCACTTTCCATTGCACTTGCGCTGGCATCCGGTGTCAACCCGGAACAGGGCTTGTATACAGCCATTGTGGCAGGATTTCTTGTGGCGTTCTTTGGCGGAAGCCGGGTACAGATTGCAGGTCCTACCGCAGCATTTGCCACAATTGTTGCCGGAATCGTTGCCTCAGAGGGCATGGATGGGCTGATTCTCTCCACCATTATGGCAGGAATTCTCCTGATTCTCATGGGAATCTGTAAATTCGGTGCACTGATTAAATATATTCCAAACACCATTACCTCCGGATTTACCTTTGGAATCGCTGTGACAATTCTGATCGGACAAATCAAAGATTTCTGTGGCTTGACCTTTTCCACCTCCCCCATTGAAACCATGGACAAGCTTGTGGAAATCGGGAAAAGCATTTCAACGTTCAACTGGCAGGCATTTCTTGTGGGAATGATTTCTCTGGCGATTCTGATTTTCTGGCCCAAAAAGCTAGAGAAAATCCCGGCATCCTTAATTGCGGTTATCATTGGTGCAGCACTGGTACATTTTACAAGTCTACACGTCAACACCATTGGCGATCTCTACACCATTTCCTCCTCTGCCCCGAAACTGAGTATCCCCGGGGTAAGCCTTACCAGAATCCGTGCGTTATTGCCCAATGCATTTACCATTGCAATTCTGGCAGCAGTAGAATCCCTACTCTCCTGTGTGGTATCTGATGGTATGATTGGTTCAAAGCACCGTTCCAACATGGAACTTGTTGCACAGGGAATTGCCAATATCGGTTCCGGACTCTTCGGCGGTATTCCTGCCACCGGTGCAATTGCCAGAACTGCGGCAAATGTAAAAAATGGCGGACGCACCCCCATTGCTGGTATGGTGCATTCTGTGGTTGTTTTGATTATTTTATTGGTCTTGATGCCCTATGCTTCTCTGATTCCAATGCCCACCATTGCGGCGATTCTCTTTGTGGTTGCTTATAATATGTGTGGATGGCGTGGAATTGTCAACACCATAAAAACCGCACCGAAAAGCGATGTCCTGGTTCTTCTTGTTACGCTTATTCTGACGGTTGTCTTTGATCTTGTTGTTGCAATTGCTGCGGGATTGATTCTGGCTGCCCTGCTTTTTATGAAGAATATGGCAGACGCAACCGATGTACAGGGTTGGGTTTATGTGGACGATGAAGATACCGATCCCGACAACATCGCCCTGAAGAAAGTTCCGGAAAATACCAAGGTCTTTGAATTCAATGGTCCCATGTTCTTTGCGGCTTCTGAAAAATTCAGCTATGTGCTGGACGACACCAACATTGATGTTCTTTGTCTGCGGATGCGAAATGTTCCCACAATGGATGCCACCGGGGTACAGGCACTGACGAAAATTGTACAGAAATGCAAAAAGCATCACATTGAAGTGGTCTTTTCTCATGTAAACGAACAGCCGAGAAAAGTCATGGAAAAGGCAGGACTTGTAGAACTTCTGGGCGAAGAGAACTTCTGCGATCATATTGATACGGCACTCCTCCGTGCAGAAGAACTGGAAACCCACGCACAGTGGAAGAAACAGAACAAGCGACTGTTCAGTCATACAAAATAAA
>CAYXKI010000025.1:0-7813 GCA_964465095.1 uncultured Ruminococcus sp. | reverse complement strand
TTGCACGCTTTTTGGGAAATTCCCGAAAGCGTGCTTTTTCTTACAAAAATTCCTCGTAAAAAAGAAAATATTTTCCAGAAAATATTGCATTTTGTGAAAAAACATGATATAATCAAGACAACAAGCAAAAAAACCTCCTCTATATAGAAAGAAGGTGCAGCATATGAATGAAATCATCTCTCACAATGGGAAAGTTTACGAGATTTATAAAAGCAGTTCTCGGATTGCCATGAGTACAGTGGGGATCTATACCTTTCGCTATTATCCACAGGATCATATCATCATCAACGATGACCTTACGGTAGAGGCTTATCACTGCCAACAGGTTTATGACCACATGCCGGATGGCTTTATGCATAATTTTGTTGCGGAAGACTATTGGGACGCATATGCCAATATGTATGCGGAAATTGATCGGGGAGCAAAAAAAGCGTTCCTCACCTTTCGTTTGCGAAATTCCGATAGCATCTGCAAAGTAACCATGGCACCGACAAAATATGATGCAGACGGCAATCTTGAGATGGCAACGGGAATTATTGAAAACGTTTCTGAGATGATTCAGAAAGAATTTGACAATCAGAAACGGGTAGAGGAAAAGAATCTGGATTTGCAGACGGCATTGGAAAATCAACAGCGTGTCAGTCGGGATTTGGAACAGCTTCTCAGTGAAGAGCGAGAACAGAATGCTATTATTCAGGCACTGGGAAGCGTATTTTTCTCCATTCATCAACTGGATCTGGTCAATGACACTTTCCAGGAGATGACAACGGCTGCGAAAATCCGAAAGGGACTTGGGGTAAAGGGAAATGCCAGAAAAGCACTGATGGACATGGTAGAGAAATTCGTCCTCCCGGAATCCCAGGATGAAATGCGTGTGTTTAACGAACTGACAACTATGGCAGAGCGGATTGGCGACAAAAAGATGATTTCCACTGCCTATTACGGTCGCACGTTTGGCTGGGCAAGAGCAGTTATCATTCCTACAGAACGGGACGAAAAAGGAACGCCCATCAAAGTGCTTTACTGTGGAAGAAGCATTAAATATGAAAAAGAGACCTTAGACGAAAAAAACAATATGATAAATGCCCTTGCCTCTTCCTATCAGGACGTGTACATGATCAATCTGAATACCGGAAAAGTTTCTGCCTATCGGATGAGTCAGTTTGTCACAGAGAAATATGGGAAAATCATCTCCACGGGAAATTATACGGAAAATCTCCGTCTCTATGTAGAACAAGATGTAGTCGAGGAAGATCGTCCCCTGTTTGATAAAATCTCTACCACAGAAAAAGTGCGGAAGCTATTGGAAGAAAACAATAAGTTCTCTTTTCTCCATCAAGTAAAAATAGGGGATGAAATCCGATATTATCAATGCAAGCTTGTACGCCCCTCTGTCGGTCGGGATGAATTTGTCATGTCCTTTGCAAACGTGACAGAAGAACAAAACACCCAGATTTCTGTACGCCATGCACTGGAGGAATCCTATCGTGCTGCAAAAATTGCAAATAACGCAAAAACAGAATTTCTCGCCAACATGTCCCATGACATCCGCACCCCCTTAAACGGAATCATTGGCATGACCGCCATTGCCGGGGCACATATTGAAGATACGGAGCGGATCAAAGATTGTCTGCAAAAAATCACAACTGCAAGCAAACACCTGTTGACCCTGATCAACGAAGTGCTGGATATGAGTAAAATCGAATCCGGCAAAATTGATATGTCTGACGAACCTTTTAATCTCTCTGACCTGATGGAGAATCTGCTTGCAATGCTGCGTCCGCAGGTCGATGCCCACCATCATGAACTGACCGTAAATATCAACCATCTGGAACACGAAAATGTCATCGGAGACAGTCTGCGAATTCAACAACTCCTTACCAATCTCATGAGTAATGCGGTTAAATATACACCGGATGGCGGACAAATCCGGCTTTCTCTGGAAGAAAAACCTGCCAAAGAGAAAAATGTAGGATATTACGCACTGGTTCTTGAGGACAATGGAATCGGAATGTCTGAGGATTTCTTAAAGAAAATCTTTGAGCCATTTTCCAGAGCGGAAGATGAGCGAATCAAAACGGTGCAAGGGACAGGGCTTGGAATGGCGATTTCCCGGAATATTGTCAATATGATGGGGGGAGATATCCACATAGACAGTACACTCCATCAAGGGACAAAAGTCACCGTGCATTTCTTCCTGAAATTGCAGGACACAACCCCTGTCTGCGATGAAGATTTTCTGGGGCTTTCGGTTCTTGTGGCTGATGATGATCCATTAAGCGTTGAATCTACTTGCTACATGCTGGAAAACCTCGGAATGCGTGCAGAGGGTGTATCTTCCGGAGAAGCAGCACTGGCACACATTGTGGAACACGATGCCCTTAGAGAAACCTATTATGCTGTAATCTTAGACTGGAAAATGCCGGGAATGGATGGGATCACGACCACAAGAGAAATCCGCAGTGCAATCGGCGAAACCATCCCGATTATTATCCTCTCTGCCTATGACTGGACAGACATTGAACAAGAAGCACGGCAAGCCGGTGCAAATGCCTTTCTCTCTAAGCCACTGTTTCAATCCAAACTTGCCCACCTTTTTCATCAGCTTATGGGAAAAGAACAACAGCAAACAGACCCCGTTCCCCTGAAATCCATTGAAGCATTAGATCTCTCCGGGTACCATGCACTTCTGGTAGAAGATAACGAGTTAAATGCAGAAATTGCAACAGAGATTCTACGCACCACCGGAATCGAAGTCACCCTTGCCAAAGATGGCGTAGAAGCTGTGGATCGGATGCGTGCAAGCAAAGAAAAATACTTTGACATTGTCTTTATGGATATCAAAATGCCAAAAATGAATGGGTACAGTGCAGCAAGAGCCATCCGCAACCTTGGACGAGAAGATTGTAAGCAAGTCCCGATCATTGCGATGACCGCAAATGCATTTGCAGAAGATGTGCAGGAAGCCATCTCCGCAGGAATGAACGAACACATTGCAAAGCCACTGGATCTGGAAGTTCTGGCAGCAGTACTTCAACGATGGCTACCAAAATAAATCAAAGACACCGCATAAAGATTGTGCGTCTGAATTGTCAGATGCTCTTTGTGCGGTGCTATCTTTATTCAAGATGTGGTACTGTTGTTACAGTCCATTTTTTCCGATATTCTCTTGGGGAACAATCTGTGCGTTTGCGAAATTGCCGGTTAAAGTGAGAGAGGTTGTGAAATCCACAATCCAACGCAATCTCTGCCACAGATTTTTCTGTTTCCAAAAGCATTTTACAAGCCTGATTGATCCGGATATGAGAAATATATTCCATTGCGGATACGCCTACATATTTGTGAAACAACGTAATAAAATAGGTATCACTCAGGTGTACCGTCTTGGCAAGCTGTGCAATGGTAATGGTCTCTGCGTAATTTTCAGCAATATATTCCAATGCCGGACGAATCACACGATTGTTGTCTGTATGGGCAATCTGAATTGTCTTGGACTCAGTTTCCAGAATCCACAACAACTGCAACAAATCACTCCGCAGCAACATATCCAGTCCGGGGGTATCCCCTTTCGCACAGGAAAAAATATGCTCTGTCAGAATACGCAATTTCGGATAATAATAATGCTTTGGCGTAATGTGAGTCTGAATCTCCATGCTGCCGTTTAAGAGTGGCTGAATACAGGATTGATAGGAGCGTTCTGCCGGAGAAATCCCAAAAAGTTCCGGGCGAAAAACAAGGGTATCATAAACCTGTCTGGTAGTTTCTCTTGGATAAATCGCATGTAGGACATTAGGCAGCGTCAGGATAATATCCCCTTTCTGAGAAAAAAACCGCTCTTGTCCGCAAAGAAACTCCGCACTCCCCTCCAGAATATAATTCAGTTCAAACTCGCTATGCCAATGCATAGGGACGCTGTGAAAATGATCCGGAATGATACAGGGATAATATCCAAAAGGCTTTGCAGCAGAGCCGTGCACCCGTGCCTCTTTTTTCTGATCCTGTTCCATAGCTGCTCCTTTCTGTAAAAAAGTGGAATAATCATAGAATTGTATCGGAATGCAATAGAATAAACGTAGAAAAAAGACTGATTTTATTGTATTATATCATATAGAAACGGATTTGTCAAACAGATCCTATGACAAGTATACAACTCTTTTCCTTGAAAGGACGTGTTTTTATGATTCGCAAATATGTTTATGGTACACCATTCCCCACAGAAGCAACGGTCAAAGAACTGCCCACAGAATGTGGCGCACTCCCCTATTTCCGGATAGACAGCAATGGAGATTTTTGCTATGCTTTGGAGGACGAAGATATCGTCTACGGCTTAGGGGAACAGGTACGTGGCATGAACAAGCGTGGCTGGCGGTATGTAAGCTGGAACTTTGACAACCCCAATCACCATGAAGATGCCCATTCTCTGTATGGTTCTCATAACTTTCTCCTGATTCAGGGAAAGAACACCTTTGGCGTTTTCTTTGACTATGCAGGAGAGATGACTTTTGATATTGGGTATACTGAGCATGCTCTTTTAAAAGTCCATGCAGCAGAGCAAAACCTCACAGTTTTTCTGATCGAAGGAAAAAGTGCAAAAGAAATTGTACACGAGTTTCGTCAGTTGATTGGAAAAAGCTATGTGGCTCCCCTCTGGGCATTTGGCTATGGACAAAGCAGATGGGGATATAAAAATGAGGCAGACATTCGCAAAGTAGCAGAACGCTATGAAAAAGCGGATGTGCCACTGGACAGCATTTACCTTGATATCGACTATATGGAGCGGTATAAGGACTTCACGGTAGATGAAGAACGGTTTCCGGATCTAGAACAACTGACAAAGGACATGCAAGCGAAAGGAATTCACCTGGTTCCCATTATTGATGCCGGCGTAAAAATCGAGGACGGCTATGGGGTTTATGAAGAGGGCAAAGAGAAGAACTATTTCTGCAAGACAAAAGAGGGCAAAGATTTTATAGGGGCTGTATGGCCGGGGAAAGTACATTTCCCGGATTTTCTCCAACCGGAAGCCAGAACTTGGTTCGGAAAAAACTATGAAGTGCTGACAAAGCTGGGCATTGACGGATTCTGGAACGACATGAATGAGCCTGCGATTTTCTACACAGAAAAAAATCTCTCCGAAACGCTTTCTGAAATCCAGTCCCTGGACAATGGAAATATGGGAATTGAGGAATATTTCCGCTTTACCGGCATGGTGGCAGGGCTGAACGGCAACCGCCAAAGCTATGACGAATTCTATCACCAAGTAGACGGAACCCTTGTCCCCCACAGCGAAGTACACAATCTCTATGGCATGAACATGACACGTTCTGCCTATGAAGCATTGCAGGAACTGGAACCGGAAAAACGGACGCTCTTTTTCTCCCGTTCCTCTTATATCGGTGCGCACCGCTATGGTGGTATCTGGCAGGGGGACAACAAATCCTGGTGGTCACACATCCTCCTCTCCATGCAGCAACTTCCGGCGCTGAATATGGCAGGATTTCTCTTTACCGGCTCGGATACCGGCGGATTTGGATGCGACACCACAGAAGATCTGGTGCTGCGATGGTTGCAATATTCCATGTTCACGCCACTTCTGCGGAATCATGCAGCAGATGGCACAAGAGAACAGGAACTGTACCAATTTGGGAATCTGTCCTCTTGCAAGAAAATGATTGAAATCCGCTATTGTCTGATTCCCTATCTGTACAGCGAATATCTGAAAGCTGCGCTGGAAGATACGATGCTGTTCCGCCCATTGGCATTTGACTTCCCGGAGGACGAAATGGCGAAACAGGTAGAAGATCAGCTCCTTCTTGGCAATGAACTGATGATTGCACCGGTTTATAAGCAAAACGCAACCGGACGATATGTCTATCTCCCGGAAGAGATGCTTCTGGTTCGTATGGACGCTTATGACCATATCCAGACACAGATCTTGCCAAAGGGACATCACTATGTGCCCGTTGCACTAGAGGAACTTGTATTCTTTATCCGCAAGGACAAAGCAATCCCCTTCGGCAAACCGGCAAAAGCAACTGCATTTCTGAAAACAGACGATCTGACAAAACTCGGCTATACAAATGCCAAGTATACCCTCTACCAGGATGACGGCGTTTCTTCTGATTTGCAGAAAAGCTTGAAAGTTGTTGTGGTAGAGTAATAAAACAACATCACTAAAAAATTGCACCGCACAGGGACGAGAGTCTTTGTGCGGTGTCGCCTTTATGCTTCTTCAAAAGAAAAAAGTTCCTCAACCGTTGTATTGAAAACCTTTGCAATATCCATAGCAAGTTTAAGAGAAGGATTATACTGTCCCTTTTCAAGGCGTATTATCGTTTCTCTACGAACGCCAACCATTTCCGCAAGTTCTCCCTGCTTCATATTAAGCCTTGCACGGTGTTCTTTCAGTTTCGTTTTAAGTTCTGCCATTATTCTTTCTCCGCATCCTCTTCCTCAGATATTTTTCCCTCAAACAACATAAAAAGACCGCTTTCAAGAATATAATAAGCTGCCAACATAGGCAATGCAATTTTTGTCAATGTACTTGCACCAATCGTAACCGTAACACTTCCATTCCAGAATATATTACTGATAAGAAGCAATGCCACAACAATGAGAAAAATACCGCTCATTGAGGCATGCGCCTTGTTCATATTATCCTTTGAAAGTTCGTCATGCTTTTCAATTCTATAGCCAATGTAAGAATTCAAATAGCAAAACAAAGAGATTGCCGTTGGAATCATCAGTACAATCAACACAACAATTGACCAAGTCCTCTCATGTAAGTGAAAATGATCCATCAAACCGCTGTAAATTTGCAGGACAAGCAATATTGCCCAGAAAACCAACTTACGCTTGTTGTGTGCGTACAAGGACATAACTTTTTTGCCACCAGTGATAACGTTTTTCATAAATAACACCTCTTAATTTTTTATTGTGATAATTCAAGGCATAGTGCCTTCATCACTTTGTGTGATGTTTTTGTCACTTCATGTGATAATAATATCACATCTATTCGCTGGTGTCAATACTAAAATTGTAAGTTCAACCTTTTTTGTATACTCATACAAATCGGTGCGTTTAATGTATCTGTATTTTAGAGATTTTATACAATGATTGACAAATTTTCGTTTCCTCTCCCTCACCAAATAGTAAAAGAGATTACAAAAAATTGCACCGCACAGGGACGAGAAAGTGTCTTTGTACGGTTTTACATATCCTTAAAGGTGATTGAAAGATCCTCACTTTTCCTGCGCAAGAACCTCCTGCAAATACAAATCTCCTTTTAAAATGCTTAAAAAGTCTAAAATACACGGTACCGGTAAAAAGATAGAAAATACAGTTCTCAACAGGTTTTCCACGTGGAAAAGTTGAAGAATCAGCGTTCCCTATGCTAAGACATTCCATCCCCTACTGTGACACAATCTACTCCCCTCTGCTCTCTTGAGACAGAAAAGCTATTTAGTTAAATATTTTATCTAATTAAATATTATTATTCGTAGTTGGCTATGTTATCAGTTCAATCTTTTTTCCCGATCAAGAAGTACACTCAAAACAAACCCTACCCCCAACCCATCCAGCCCATTGCATTCCACCCCCTTTTGATTTTCTCCACAAATTCAACGTTGAAACCCCATTTTTTTCTCTTTCCTCTAATGCCTTGTATTTTAGACAATTTACGCAATTTAAAAGAATATCTATATTTAGTAGGAGTGGTGTAACGCTTGATATGAACAGTGTCGCCAGAATTCTAGTCCCTGATGTAGTATAATAAAACTTGACACCTTATCCTCAAAGTAATAAAATAAAAATA
>CAYXKI010000024.1:0-14743 GCA_964465095.1 uncultured Ruminococcus sp. | reverse complement strand
TGACAGGCGACAGCCTGCCTGCACGATTTTTGCACAATCTGACAAAAAATCTGACTGCGCATCTGACGCACAATCTTTGTGCGGTGTTGCCTATATTTAAAAAAGCGACTCACACTGAAATTTGCTCAGTGTGAGTCGCTTTTTGTTGTTTATGAAATAATATTGCCTTTAATCCCCAAAGGAAATTCCAAGACTTCTGGCAGTCAGAACAAGTTGATCCTCCGGTGTGACGAATTTGGTCTTTCCGGCAATGTCGTCCAACTTATTGGCAGTAATTTTGCCATCTACCTTAGCCACAGTCATTCCGTAATGCTCTTCCTGTATCAACTTTGCAGCATAAGTTCCGAACTGCGTTGCAAGGATTCGATCGTAAGCACTTGGGCTTCCTCCACGAAGCATATGACCGGGAACACAAACACGTGCTTCTAAACCGGTGTTCTGCTGAATTTGTGCAGCAATGCGATTGGTTGCAGTAACCATACCGGCTTCCTGACGACGCTTTGCACGTTCTTTCTTTTTCAGCTTCGCTTCTTCCTTATCAAAGCAGCCCTCTGCCACTGCAACAATCGAGAAATTCTTTCCGCTTTCGCTGCGCTTTAAAACAGACTTGCATACGTTTTCAATATCATAGGGAATTTCGGGAATCAAAATAATATCTGCACCCCCGGCAATTCCTGCATTCAGCGTAAGCCACCCTGCCTTATTTCCCATAATCTCACAAAGAAGAATTCTGGAATGGCTGTTTGCTGTAGTATGCAAACGATCCAATGCATCCGTGGCAATATCCACAGCAGTATGGAATCCAAACGTAACATCTGTACCATAGATATCGTTGTCAATGGTTTTAGGCAAGCCAATCACATGCAATCCCTCATCCGCCAAAAGCTTAGAGGTTTTGTGCGTCCCATTTCCACCCAGTGTCAAAAGACAATCCAGTTTCTGATCACGATAGGTCTTTTTCATATTTTCGACCTTATCAACGTTATCCTCGCCAATCACTTTCATCATTTTGAATGGCTGGCGTTTTGTGCCGAGAATTGTGCCACCTCTGGTAAGGATTCCGGAAAAATCGTCCGGTTTCATCTCTTTGCATTGATTATGAATCAATCCATAATACCCATCAGAAATCCCGACAATCTCCACGTTATCTGTCCCTAGCATCTCATAGCAGGCTTTTGCCACACCTCGAATTGTGGCATTTAAGCCCGGACAATCTCCCCCACTTGTTAAAATACCGATTCTGCGTTTCATTTTCTTTCTCCTCCAATCAATATATTTTGTCACGATAGATTATACTTCCTATAGTATACCATTTTAAATCAAATTTGTCAACAGCTTTGTCATTCTTCTGTTTTATGATACAACATTGCAAGACAGCCAGCAGCATCGCCCTTGGTAAAACCTTGTTTGTCCACAAGCATCGTAAAATCCTGACTTTCAAAGCGAATCACGATCCAGCGTCTATCGCTTCGTATCCAGGCAATGTCCTGATAGGAAAGCAAAAACTTTTCCATTGACGCTGTTGTCATCATGTGTATCCCATCTGACAAAAAGGAATAGTGATTTACCGTCTGAAAGGTGCTTCGATTTGCACCATCGTGCAACGCTGTTTGCAATTCCATTTTTGGATAATGCCACAGAAATGCACCAAGCAAAAGCAAAATCAGAAAAAGCACATCCTGAAAATGAAGTTCGAGCAAGGATCCTCCTTTAATATGCACCAGAAGAATCAAATAAATCAATCGTTGCAAAAAGGGAATCGCCAGAAGAATGCTACACAAGCGACAAATTCGCCGTTTTTTTCTGCGCTTCATTTTTAAAATCGCTGCAAAGCCTTCTTCTGTAATTCGAGTGGTATTTTCAAAATAATCCATCCCACACCACCACCTTTCTACGAGTTATATTACGGCGACACCGCACAAAGAACATCTGACGATTTTGTACAGTGTTGCCTTACGTAAAATCTATGGAAAAATTTCCGTCATTGTCTATTTTTAACTTCAACGTCTTTACGTATTTCTCATAAAAGTTCTTGATTTCTTTTTCATCAGCTTCGATACGCACTTGTTCATAAAGCGTGCGCACCAATTCTTTTCCGTTATATTCCAGAATGTGTGGTAGATATTTTTTCAATTCATTAATCAGTACAGCACGTTTCAGATCATCAATGTAACCGGAACAAAAATCATCCAGAGAACAATAATAAATATCGTTTGCCTCCAATGTATCTTTGATTGCATTTCCGCACTTGGCATACTCAATCATAACCAAGAATTCTGCCTCCGGCAATGAGGAAATCAGTCCCCAATAATCAGAGTCACTGGAAAGCAAAATAAAGGAAGAGACATCGTCCCGATAAAATTCCCGACAGATCCCGGCAGTTACACGGATATCCACAAGGGATTTCCGATCCGTAACACGATCTACTTCAATATGTTCCACAGGAATTGTAACAAACTTGCTGAGATAATCCCAACCATTTGTAGTATGGGTATCATCATAGAGAATAATCTTATGAATCTTTTGTATTTCCTCCTGATTCAGACTTTTTAATGCGCCATAAAGCTTGTACACATCAGAATTTTCGCAATCCACCACGAGAACCGTTTTATAGCTGTTCTCGATGAAATCATAGATATTGTCCTTTACGTCATTGACAACGCCTTTGTATTTACTGGAATCCCCGAAATAATCCCCGTTCATATCGTAAAGCATCTCCAGAAATTTTCCGTCTGTATACAGAATATTTCCAAGATCTCTTGGTTTCCAATGAATATACATCTGATAAGGATACCAGTTTTTATGTTCTGAATATTTGTTGAATTCGTGTTTCTGGATTTCCGGGTTTGTATATTTAGGAAGAAGGAATAAATCCTTCAGATACTCCCAAGCAATCCAATCCGGAAAAAGGGTACGACACTGTTCAATTGTTTCACTGATCAAGCGATTGAAATGCATAGAATAATCTGACGCACGTTTGTTTACAAGAACAATTTCATAGCCCCACCGTTCCAACTGACGAATGTTTTCCGTATCAAACCATTCATCCCGATCAATGTTGGTTAAATCATAGCGTAATGCATTGTCCGTTCTCATAAAATTCCGCATCAATGCAGTCCGCAGTTTACATAAATAGCGAATTGTTGTGGCAGATTGATTGGCTTTTAATTCTTCCATCAGATCCGGACAAAATTCCTGATAGTTAATGTCCCAAAGATCTTTCCGTACACCAATCAAGTATGCAACGGTTGCGACAACATTTTTCGTATCTGTACGCATTGTAAAATTCCTCCCATGTCATGTAATATAAATGGCGACACCGCACAAAGAACATCTGACGATTTTGCACGTCATCTGCCCCACATATTTTCCGTCATCTCGCACAAAAATCCTTTGACAGGCGACAGCCTGCCTGCACGATTTTTGCACAATCTGACAAAAAATCTGACGGCGCATCTGCCGCACAATCTTTGTGCGGTGTCGCCAAATAGATTTTAGCCAAAAACAGAAAAGTCCTCAAAGATGACACTTCTCACGTTTTGCCTATCTCTTATAGTATACACAAAAAACGTCATCACGTCAACTGTTTTTTATGAAAAAATACGAAGTCATAAATGAATCATGTGAATTATATATCGAAGCCTGTAAAATATGGCTTGACTTTTTAGAAAGAATAAAGTATAATAAGGTCAAAGGAAAAGGAGAATCGGAGGCGACAATTATGCGATCAGAACAATTTTTGTGGGAAAATGTTTTTGCGGATTCGGCAAAAATCCTGGTTACATCGCTATTTGACACACATAGCCAAATCCTCAAAGCTGCAACGCTTTATGAGGCACTCTATGCAACGTATCTACAGGAAAACAAAGCAGAACATCTGCCAAATCAAATCACCTACCTGCGAAAACTTCATAAAAAGCTAAATGTTCCCTATGAACAGAGAATTGGTGGAGGCACATTATATCGTTTAATTGGGATGTACCCCAATGCTTCTGTCACAGCTTTGGCAGAATATCTGCAAAAACTCCCCTCCTCCCCCAAGGACGTACCGTGCTATTTGTTCCTTACCATGGAAAAATGCAGCCATACTTCTTCGGAAAACCCAGAAATGCTTTCGGATTTGTGCTTGCAGCTTCGACACAAGTTGCCGGAGGAATATCAAGTATTGTCCTGGGAGGATGATACAATTGTTATGATTTGCCCCAATCCCAACGCAAGAAAAGCTGTACGAAAATTTTTACTGGTACTACAAGGTGGACTTGTGTATACACAGCATACAACGATAAGATAGAAAAGTAATCCCCCTGCATGAGGTTTTGATTCATGTAGGGGGATTTTAGATGATGTACATAAAGCGATACCGTACAAAGAACACCGAATGATTTTACACGTCATCTGCCTATATGATTTTTGCAATGTTTTGAAATGCATATATTTACCAAATAAAAGAAGAAAAGGCGTAAGTTCTGCACATATTCGGAGAAAATATGATATATGAGTTGACAAAATACTTCTAAAATGGTATAATACAAGGTGAAAAAGTATGTTCGTAGCAAGTCAAAAGTCCATTAAAAAATGAAATAGGGACGAACATATAAGATTTTCCGGACAAATTTGTCCGCAAAGATATCTTGTATACTGTTCCTGATTGACCGGAAAGGAGCGTTTCTCATGAAAACCTATCGGAAAACAGCCTTTGGTCTTGCACTTCTCTTGACAATTGCCTCTTGTAGTGGGTGCAGCGCAAAGGATTCCAAAGAAAACCTACTAAACAAAGATGATCCTGTTACCATTACCATCTGGCACTATTATAACGGTGTGCAACAGGAAAATTTTGACCAGGCAGTCAGTGAGTTTAACAACACCATCGGACTGGAAAAAGGGATTATTGTAGAGGCATACAGTAAGGATACCATTTCTGATCTGGAAACAAGTGTGATTGCAGCGGTGAAAAAAGATGCCGGGGCAGAAAATCCACCGGATATTTTTGCAACCTATGCGGAAACTGCTTATGTACTGGATCAAATGAACGCACTAGCAGATCTCAGCGACTATTTTACAGAGGAAGAATTAGACGAGTATATTGATGGCTATCTGGAGGAAGGAAAGTTCAGCAAAGATAGCGGTCTTAAAATTTTTCCCACTGCAAAAAGCACAGAAGTTATGATGATCAACGCCACGGATTGGCAGCCTTTTGCAGATGCAACCGGTGTAACAACAGAGGACTTAGAAACCTGGGAGGGTGTCACAGAAGTTGCGGAAAAATACTATGATTACACCGATGCCCTGACACCGGATGTGGAAAACGACGGAAAAGCATTCTTTGGCAGAGATTCTGTTGCCAATTACATGAATATTGGTGCAATGCAGCTTGGTGCACCATTTGTAACCGCAGATGAATCCGGTGAAGTCACCATTACCGTCGACGAAGATGCCGTCAAAAAGCTTTGGGAGAATTATTATGTTCCCTATGTAAAAGGATATTTTACGGCACAAGGGCGATATCGCAGTGAAGATGCAAAAACAGGTGCGATTATTGCACTGGTTTGTTCTACAACCGGCGTTGCTTACTATCCGACAGAAGTTACGCTGGAAGATGACACCGTCTATCCCATTGAAAGCACCATTTTACCGGTTCCATATTTTGAGGGAACAGACCCTTATATGGTACAACAGGGTGCAGGAATGTCGGTAATTGCTTCCGATGAAAAGACAGAATATGCAAGTGCTGTCTTTCTGAAATGGTTTACAGAAGAAGAAAGAAACATTGAATTTGCCATTGGTTCCGGTTATCTTCCTGTAAAAGAAGAAGCAAACAACGTAGACAAAGTGGCACAGGTTATTGAGGACAACAACATCGAAATCGACGATATGTTGCTTCGTTCTCTGGATGAGGCAATTACGGACATTTCAACCAGAGAGTTATACACCTCGCCACCTTTTGAGGATGCATCTGAATTCCGTGATGTTCTGGGGGATTTCATACAGGATACTGCGGATGCTGACTATGCTGAGGCAAAAGAGAGAATTGACAACGGGGAAGATCGTGCCAGCGTTTTGGAAGAATACACAAGCGACGAAGCATTTACAGATTGGTTTACAAGATTTCAAGCAGAAATTAATGGGGTTGTAGAAACAGAATAAAGTTGCCTAAAGACAATACCGCACAAAAATTGCGAATTTTCTGCAGGTTCCCGGGAGGATATTCTATGAAACATAGTTCCACTGTAACACAGCAAAAACCAAGCAAAAAGAAAAAAAGTGTGCCTTTCTCCGCAAAATTATTTCAGCCAATGGTACTGCTGTCAATTTTGCAACTCTGCACCTTCTTGGGAGTCATGATATTTGGCGGAGAGTTCACCCTTGTCAGAAAGTATGCCTACAGCTTATTGGTAGAAAAAACAGAAAATCGAAAGAACTATATTGAAAGTCAGATGGACAGTTGTCTGAGCCCGGTATATGAAACAAATCAGGAAATTTCTGCAATTACCGAAAATCTCCTATCAGAGCGTGAATGTGGAATTGATGCCCTTTCCACGGACAAAAGTTTCAGCAACGATTTAATTGTGCAATCCACAGAAAGCCTGATCTATCTTATGCGTGTTACAGCAGCAAATGATGCGTTTCTCATTCTGGATACCGGGGAACTTTACGGTGCAGAGGAAACAAGTCGAAAAGCCGGGATCTATATTCGTGATATGGACACCACAGACAGCAGCATTTCAGACAGAACGGATTTACTTCTTGAAGCAGGCAATGCAGAAATCGGGCGGAATTTTGATATTACGTTGGATTATGAGTGGTCTGCACAAATTGATGTGGGAGATCGTACCAACGAGAATTTCGATTTTTACTATCGCACCATGGACACCGCAAAACAATTCAATAGTACAGATGTATATGACCTTGGATATTGGAGCAATTTCAGTCGGATTTCTCGTTCTGCACAGCCCAGTATAAAATACACCTTGCCACTTGTAACAGAGGATGGCACAGTGTATGGTGTAATCGGAATCGGAATTCTGGAAAAGAACCTACTCAGCAATATTCCATCCAAAGATCTGCTTAACAGCAGTGCTTGCTATGTACTCGCTTTGGATAGCGACAATTCCGGCACGTATACTTCTGTTACACACTCCGGTTCGATTTACAATCGAATTGTCGGTGAGGACGGTATTATTCAGCCCATAAAGCAAGTGACAACGGATCTTTATCAGTTTGAGTCGATCACCAATCTCAACATCATCGGAAACACACAGGAACTCAATGTGTATAATTCCGGTTCTCCCTACAGCCAACAAAAATGGATTTTAATCTCCATGGCGGATAAATCGGAGATTTTAAGCATTTACACAAGACTTATTCGTACAATCTTGCTGGCATCCGCAATTTCAATGCTGTTTTGCATGGGCATCGCTATGATGCTGAATTATCGAGTTACAACCCCTGTGCGAAACATCATTCATACGCTGGAACAAGCAGAGGATACTTCCATTGACCAACTTACATTTGACACATCCGGCATTCAAGAAGTAGATCGACTGACGGATGCGATTACCACCTTACAAGAAAATGTCCGGGAACAAGCCTCCAGTGTATCAAAAATCATTAGCATGGTGAATATCGGAATCGGTGTTTTCAAAGTCAATCTGGAAAGCAAAAAGGTATTTGTGGGAAAAAGCCTTATTCTTTTGTTTGAACTGAAAGACTTACCGGAAGAAGATACAGATGTATCCTTGGAAATCTTTCAATCCTATATGGAACAGATTGATAAAAACGGTACGCTGTTCCAAAATCCAATTTTTCAGCAAGATCTGGACGAACAAAACCATAAAGTTGTCACCATTGAACTAAACGGTGCACCAACAGAACATCATGCAATGTGTTGGTATCAATTTTCTCTGGCACGAGATGGAAATAACGTCCTCGGTGTGGTACAGGATATCACAAAGTCTGTTCTGGAAATGAAAAAAATCGAGTATGAACGAGATTATGATATCACAACAGGACTGTTCAATCGCCGTGCATATCTGAAGAAAATCGAAGAGGTATTCCAACATCCGGAAAAGCTGAAAATTGCAGCATTTATTATGATGGATCTGGATAATCTGAAATATGTAAATGATACCTATGGACATGATTTTGGAGATGATTACATCAAAACCGCTGCCAACGCCCTGAAAGGCTTTTTAGGGTATGGGGCAATTGTAGCCAGATTGTCCGGTGACGAATTTCAGATCTTTCTCAGCGGATTCGATTCAAAAGAAGCATTGAAAAGCGTAATCCAATCTATTGAAGAAAAATTAAACAGCAGCTATTGCGTATTATCCGATGGAACCCATTATCGAATTCGTGCCAGTGCCGGTGTTTCTTGGTATCCATCCGATTCCACCTCTTATAATCTCCTAATGAAGTATGCAGACTTTGCAATGTACACCGTAAAGCACTCCACAAAGGGAACGATTTCGGAATTCGACAGTTCAACATATCAAAAAGACTCCATCCTGATTGTGGGACTTGGAGAGATGAATCGAATTATTGATGAGCAAAAAATTCAGTATGCTTTTCAACCGATTTTGTCTGTGAAAGACGGTAGCATTTTTGGATATGAGGCGTTAATGCGTCCACAATCTGAAGAACTGCGTTCTCCTATGGAACTTATCCGAATTGCAAGAACAAGTGCAAAATTAAATGATATCGAACGATTGACAATGTTTCTGGGAATGCGCAATTTTAAAGCACAACAGGAAAAAGGAAATATCGCATCCGATGCACATCTGTTTATCAACACACTGACAAATTGCACCCTTCGTGAAGAAGATGTGGAAAAGCTGGAACAAGAATTCCCGGAACTTTTGCCACGTGTTGTACTTGAAATTCTGGAGAGTGAAAGTCCCAATGACGATTATATGCATCGAAAGCAAAATCGAATGAAAAAATGGGGTGCAATGACAGCCCTGGATGATTTCGGAAGTGGGTATAACAGCGAATATGCTTTAATTACCACCTCCCCCAATATTATCAAAATTGACCGATCCATTATCAGCGGTTGCGACAGCGATATGAGCCGTCAAAACATCATTATCAACCTGGTAAAATTAGCAAAAACAAAGCGGATTCAGGTACTTGCAGAAGGGGTAGAAACCGGGGAAGAGTTAAAAACAGTGATTGATTGTGGCATAGATTTGTTGCAAGGATATTATTTCTCACGACCGCTTTTCGAACCAGAACCCATTGATCCCAGTGTAATCGAAGAAATCAAACAAGATTATGCGAATCGAAAAAATAAGAACAAGTTCTAAAAAAGCGATACCATACAAAATCGTGTGGTATCGCTTTTTTGAAGCCTGAACAGGCTCTTAACTATTCCCAAGAATATTGTGTCAATGTTCCCTCTGTTGACAAATCCGGATACTCCCACTGTCGCAACACCTCATAAGCTGCAATTGCAACAGAATTGGAAAGATTCAGACTTCGCAGCGTCTGACGCATTGGGATGCGAACACATTGCTCCGGATGATCATGCAACAATGTTTCATTCAAGCCCTGATCTTCCCGACCAAAAATCAGATAAACCGGTTTCTCTTGCGGATAGGCAGGCTCGCTGTGAACTCGTCTTCCCTTTGTCGTAAAGAAATAATAGCTTCCACCCGGATTTTCATCAAAAAAAGTGGAAAGATCTTGATAATACGTGATATCCAGCTTGTCCCAATAGTCTAATCCTGCACGCTTTAATTGTTTGTCGGTAACCGTAAAGCCAAGTGGTTCAACCAAATGAAGCCGTGCACCGGTTACAGCACAAGTTCTGGAAATATTCCCGGTATTCTGAGGGATTTGTGGTTCCACTAAGACAATATTCAGTTGTGGAAGATGCATATGTTTTTCCTTTCTCTGCCGATATTGGCATCAATCTGCAAGCATAATTTGCTCTGCACATCATAAACTATTTTTACGGCAATGTAGAAAACGCCGTACAACCCATCAAAGGAGAAATTATGATGACAATACGATCTGTTGTTCGTGGGGTGACAGTAGGCGCTGCGGTTGGCACAGCCTGCTATATGTTATCCAAAGCCACATCCAGACAAAAGCATGACATCCGGAAAAATGCCGGCAAAGCCATCAAAGCAGCCGGATGTGTCTTAGATGACCTGACCTCACTTATTTGGTAACCTCGCTATTTTTTCGATAGCCAAGAAAGCTTTCTAAAATAAGTGTTGCTGCCACAGCATCAACAACTGCTTTTCTTTTTTTCCCTCTGGTATTTGTCACATTCAGATAATTGTGGGCAGAAACCGTAGTACAACGTTCATCCCAAAGTTGCACCGGCAAACCGGTCATCGTTCCAATACCATCGGCAAATGTCTTGCAGAGTTCTGCACGTTCGCCGATGGTATTATTCATGTTTTTCGGATATCCAACCACAAGCATTTCCGCATGATGCTCTTTTGCTGCGTCTGCGACTTTTTCCATGCAAAGCTGAAAATCCTTCTCATGAATTACGCAAAGAGGAGATGCTAGAAGTTCTGTCCGATCGCAAATTGCAAGCCCGGTTCTGCTATCGCCAAAATCAACACCTAAAATAATCATAGATACTCCTTACCACGGCTGAACAGTTCCAATAATTTCTTTAACATCAGAAATCCCATGGGTATCCAGCCATGTGTTCATTTCTTCAATAATATGAATTGGAGCAAGGGGATCGGTAAAAATCACAGCACCAACCTGAACAGCAGATGCTCCAGCCATCATCATTTCAATTGCATCTTTTCCACTGGACACACCGCCCATTCCAATAACCGGAATAGAAACTGCATTGGCAGTCTGCCACACCATACGAAGTGCCAAGGGGAAAACTGCCGGACCGGACATCCCCCCCACGTTATTTCTGAGAATCGGTCGTCTTGTTTCAATATCAATCCGCATGCCAAGAAGCGTATTGATCAAAGACACTGCATCTGCACCGGCAGATTCAACTGCTTTTGCAATTTCTGTAATGCTCGTTACATTAGGAGACAACTTGACAATCAACGGCTTGGTTGTTGCATTCCGGACAGCAGCAGTAATTTTTTGTGCACTCTCGCAATGCACTCCAAACGCAGCACCGCCTTGTTACATTAGGACAAGAAATGTTCAGTTCGATCATATGAACCGCTGTATGCTCTAGTTTTTCAGCAATCATCACGCATTCTTCAATAGTAGAACCAGCGATATTTGCCAGAATTACCGTATCCTTTGTCAAGAGATTCGGCAATTCCCGTTCAAGAAATGCATCAATTCCCGGATTCTGCAATCCCACAGAATTGATCATTCCGCTAGGTGTTTCTGCAATTCTGGGAGAAGGATTGCCGGGACGTGGCTGACCTGTTGTGCCTTTTGTTGCAATCCCACCGAGTTTTGACAAAGGAAAAAGTTGCTCATATTCTCTGCCATATCCAAATACACCAGATGCCGGAATGATCGGGTTTTTAAAGGAAACACCAGCCACATCTACAGATAAATTTGCCATTACCAAACAACCTCCTCCGCAGGAAATACAGGACCATCTTTACAAACGTGTCCCATTACAGATTTCCCCTCACGTTCTAACTGACACGCACAAACCAGACAAGCACCAATTCCACAGCCCATACGTTCCTCCATAGAAACCTCACAAGGGACGCCTGCCTCTTTTGCTGTTGCTGCAACAAATTTCAGCATCGCTTTCGGTCCGCAGGCATAAACCATATCCACTGCATTCTGGCTTAATTTTTCCTTTAGAGGTTCTGTAACAAGAGCATGTCTGCCGGCTGTACCATCATCTGTACAGAGAATAGTTTCCGCACCACTCTGCTGAAATTGCGGTTGCAACGTCACAAGAGAAGCTGTTCGAAATCCACAAATTGCAATTGCACGTTGTCCATATACCTGTGCAAGGGAAAGCATTGGTGGATTTCCAATACCGCCACCAACCAGAATCACCTTTTTTGCTTCCGGGAGAATGGTAAAACCATGTCCAAGAGGTCCCAGAACATCCATCGTATTCCCAAAAGTCAGATCAGACAACTGTCTTGTGCCCTCCCCTTTTACTTCAAAAACAATAGTCAACGTTCCGGCTTTCTTATCAATTTCACAAATAGAAATTGGTCGTCTCAGTGTGCTTCCCGGTGGCAGGATGTGTACAAACTGCCCGGGAGAAGCAGCCTGTGCAATTTCTTTACAGGAAAGAACCATGCGGAAAATATTCTGCGCAAGCGCCTGTTTTTCCAGAATCAGTGCAAATTCTTGCTTATATGCCATAAACCATGCACTCCTTTCAAAAACTGGCGGACGGGAAATCATTCCCCCGACCGCCAGATGTTTTTTGTATAAGTTATCCTTACGATTTAATTGAAACAGCTTAGATTTTTGTAATATCTACCATCTCAACATCGTCAATACTCTTTCCGGCTTCCAATACATTCGCCAAAGCAGACGCAGTATCAATTGCAGTCAGACAGCAAATCGACCGCTCTACAGATTTCCGGCGCATCTTTACACTATCACGTGCCGGCAAGCGTCCCTTTGCAGAGGTAGAAATCATATAGTGAATCTTTCCACTCTCCAACAGCGTAATCGTATTGGGCTCTCCGTCAGAGATTTTTTTGACGAGATTTGTCGCAATCATATTGTGATTCAGAACTGCCGCAGTACCGCTTGTGCCGTACAGTTCAAAGCCCATTCTTGCAAACTTATCCGCAATTGCAATGATCTCCTGCTTGTCACTATCTCGAACAGAAATCAGGACACCGCCCTCTTTCTTCAAATCATAGCCGGCAGCAATCAAGCCTTTTAGCAATGCGTCCTCCAGATTGGTGGCAATTCCAAGGCACTCACCGGTGGATTTCATCTCCGGTCCCAACATGGTATCCACATCCTGAAGCTTTTCAAAGCTGAAAACAGGAACCTTAACAGCAACATATTTTCCATTGGGATAAAGACCAGGCTTGTAACCCAGACTTTCCAACGTTTCACCCAGCATAATCTTTGTTGCAAGATCCACCATTGGAATTCCTGTAACCTTACTGATATACGGTACGGTACGAGAAGAACGTGGGTTTACCTCAATTACATAAACCTGATTGTTGTATACTACATACTGAATGTTAATCAAACCAACCGCATGCAGTTCCTTTGCGAGAAGCCCTGTATAGCGAACAATGGTTTCTGTAATACCTTCGCTCAGGTTCTGGGCAGGATATACAGAAATCGAGTCACCGGAATGGACACCTGCACGTTCAATGTGTTCCATAATACCCGGAATCAAGAAGTCCTTGCCATCACAGATTGCATCGACTTCAACCTCAGTACCCATCATATATTTATCAATCAGCACCGGATTTTCAATCATATGGCTTGTGATAATTGCCATATATTCTTCGATGTCCTTATCAGAATGAGCAATGATCATATTCTGACCACCCAGCACGTAAGACGGACGCATCAGAACAGGATACCCCAGGGTATTTGCTGCCTTTAGTGCCTCTTCCGTTGTCATAACAGTTAAGCCTGCCGGTCTTGGAATTCCGCATTTTTCCAGAACTTCATCAAAGCGTTCTCTGTCCTCTGCTGCGTCAATATCATCTGCGGAAGTACCCAGAATATTCACGCCCATATCTGCAAGATACCGTGTCAGCTTAATTGCAGTCTGTCCGCCAAACTGTACCACAACGCCATAAGGCTTTTCGGTATTGATAATGTTTGCAACGTCCTCTTTGGTCAGCGGATCAAAATACAGACGATCACCGGTATCAAAATCAGTAGAAACAGTTTCTGGATTGTTATTACAGATCACTGCTTCACAGCCCATTTCTTTCAAGGTCCAGACACAGTGTACGGAGCAATAGTCAAACTCAATTCCCTGACCGATACGAATCGGACCGGAACCGAATACGATGACCTTTTTCTTGTCACTGTTCTGCCGCTGTATAAACTGCTCTGCTTCGTTTTCATCGTCATAAGTCGAATAGAAATACGGCGTTTCTGCCTTAAATTCTCCGGCACAGGTATCAACCATCTTGTACACTGCATGACGATGCATCGGGCATTTCTTTCCGGAAATCCGCTCAATCGTTTCATCCAGATAACCATATTGCTTTGCAAGAAGATAGAGTTCCTCTGTCAACGGCTTTTCTGCCATTTCCCGTTCCAGTTCGATCAGATTCATCAACTTGTTCAAGAACCAATTATCCACCATCGTAAGCTGATGCAACTCTTCCACTGTAACGCCACGCTTCATTGCCTCATACAACTGGAATGCACGCTCGTCATCTACAACCTGGAGGTGTTCCATAATCTCCTCCAGAGGCATCTTCTCATACTTTTTCATGTTCATGGAATCAACGCCGAGTTCTGTAGAACGAACTGCTTTCATAATTGCCTGTTCGAAAGAAGTACCAATCGCCATTACTTCGCCAGTTGCTTTCATCTGGGTACCCAATGTACGCTTTGCATAAACAAATTTATCAAACGCCCATTTCGGATACTTTACAACCACATAGTCCAGTGCCGGTTCAAAACATGCATAAGTTTTTCCGGTTACCTGATTGACGATTTCATCCAGAGTATATCCAATGGCAATTCTTGCAGCAACCTTTGCAATCGGATAGCCCGTTGCTTTGGATGCCAAAGCAGAAGAACGGGACACACGAGGATTTACTTCGATAACAGCGTAATCCATGCTAGTAGGATGCAGTGCAAACTGACAGTTACAACCGCCCTCAAC
>CAYXKI010000023.1:0-14746 GCA_964465095.1 uncultured Ruminococcus sp. | reverse complement strand
TTGAGTTATTCAGTGCCTTTGCATCGGTGTTCACTGCAATGTATTCAATATCATTTACATCAGAAGATGCCATGCAGTTCAGGGCGTTTCCGCCGCCACCGCCGACACCAATCACTTTGATATTTACATCAGGATCGAATGCATCTTCATAGATAAAATCAGTCATCTCAACAATTCCTCCTACAAGAACTTCAAGCTTTCTATCAGAAATAATTCCCCCACTCCAAAAAAAGAGTAAAAGTGGAATCGAATACTCTGGAAATACACATATTATTTTAACACATTTCTGCAACCATTGCAAGCTTTTTTTTGAAATAAATTGTGTTTTTCCTTTTCACACAAGATTTTCCCCGGATTGTCCCCGTTTTTTTGGCTATACCGCATAAAGACAAAGTCCAATTTTTCCCTTTACTGTCATCCAGAAACCGCAGTGGTTTCGGTAGTTGTGGAAATGGGATTGCCCTGTTCATCGGTTTCTGTCACCGGATTCCCCGCTTCATCTGTGGCAGTTGTCACCTCTGGTGCAGTTGTCTGCTGTTCTACCGCAGATTTATCCCGATAAGAACACTGGTTATCCCCCACCATAGTAAGATACCCCACCTTGTCCTCGGAAAGCTGGGACAGAACTGTCTCAGCCAGTGTCACTTTATACGAAAGGTCATTCCAGTTTCCAAGAGAAAACTCAATGCGATTATCAAAGGTCAGCACAATGTCATATTTGTCTTCCAGATCAATGGCAGTAATTTTATACGTCAGATCTCCTGCCATCAGCTTTGACAGAGAGGAGAAAATGCTGTCTTTCTGGCTGTCCTTGGACTGGAGGGTATCTCCCACCACTCTGGATGCCGGGGAAAACCCGGTAATTGTCGGCAGGGTGCTGTCCGTATCCGGTCCGCTTTTGAGAATCTTTCCGGAGGCACTAACCTGAAGCGTACCGCTGTCATCGGTCACATTAAAGCTTGCCTGACAAGGGGTTACTGTAATGACAAGTTCGT
The DNA here is from genome assembly GCA_964465095.1 of uncultured Ruminococcus sp. Lineage (GTDB taxonomy): Bacteria > Bacillota > Clostridia > Oscillospirales > Ruminococcaceae > Ruminococcus_C. The sequence goes on along the minus strand of CAYXKI010000023.1, from coordinate 13,751 downwards.
TTGGGAACTGTCGCTTGATGGTGACAGTTTCTACATTCGGCAAGGTCTCCAGAATCCGTTCCTTTACGGTCTTCGTCGGAACACGCATCAGATTATCTCCTGTATGCACCTCAGAAGCATTTACCACCTGTTCCTTGGAATACGGTGCATCTCCTGCCACCACAATGGTGTCAATATTAAAAAACACCGTCATGGAAAGGGCAACGCCTACGCCAACCACCAACACTGCCACCACAAGCCCATACAAGGGACGCAATCGGTTTCTCCGACGCATTCGTCGCACATCGTTCTGACGCTGGATTTCTGTTTTTTCCACATCCTGCATGGTTGTTCCTCCTGGTTATTCTTCTACCCGTTGTACCCGACAGCCAAGGTTCTTTAGTGCGGTTTCCATGGCTTCATAGCCCCGGTCAATATGCATAATCTGTCGTACTTCGGTTCTTCCCTTTGCTGCAAGTGCCGCAAGAACCATTGCTGCACCGCCTCTTAAATCTGTTGCTGCCACTGCTGCACCGCTCAGTTCCGGCACGCCGGTTACAACGGCGGTTTTTCCGGAGACGTGAATCTTTGCCCCCAATTTCACAAGGGCATCTACATGGCGAAAGCGATTTTCAAAAATGGTTTCTTCCATCACGCTGACCCCTTTTGCAACTGTTTCCATTGCCATAAAAATCGGCTGGGCATCTGTCGGAAATCCCGGATGGGGCATGGTACGGAGAAAGGGCAGCCCTCTCAGCCGTCTGGGTGCCATCAGATGAATCCGATCCGGTTCTGCATAAATCCGACAGCCGGTCTGTTCCAACATAGGCAGCACGTTTTCCAGTGCCTCTCGTTGTACCTCCCGGAGGCTGATGGTACCGCCGGTTATAGCAGCAGCCCCAAGATAGGTAATTCCTGCCATCCGATCGGGCATAATCCCATAGGTACACCCGGAAAGCCGTTCTACGCCGTCGATTACAATGGTACTCTCCCCATCTCCCTGAATTTTTCCCCCACAACGCCGGAGAAATTCTGCAAGGTCACAGATTTCCGGTTCTCTTGCGGCATTATACAAAATCGTTTTCCCTTTTGCCCGTACTGCTGCAAGGAGCACATTTTCTGTTGCACCGACAGAGGGGTAGGGCAGATGAATTTTCGCACCATGTAAGCCCTCCGGGGCTTTACAGTCTAGCTGTCCGTTTTGTATCTTGTACTGTACGCCCATCTGTTCCAACGCATCCAGATGCATATCAATGGGTCTTGGACCCAGTTCGCATCCACCGGGATAAGAGACATGACAGCTTCCAAGTCGTCCAAGGACTGCACCAAGAAAGAGAATGGAAGACCGCATCTCCTGCATTAAAAGTTCCGGGATGGTATCGGCTCTGAGAGTATCCCCTGTAACCCAGACGCTATGGGACTGCATTCTGCAATGACAGCCCAGATGAGTCAGAATCCGACAGGCAGCAAAGACATCCGTCAGACGTGGGCAATTTTCCAATCGGGTTTCTCCGTCACAAAGCAGCGTTCCTGCCAGAATCGGCAAGGCACTGTTTTTCGCCCCGGGAAGAAAAATCTCTCCCTCTGTCCGAACGCCACCATCAATCACCAGTTTTTGCACACCGCATCACCTCATTATACAGATAGTGTATGCGTGCTTTTGCAAATCGGTGATTTAGAACTTATTCTTATTTCTTTTTGCTCAATACATCCTGGATCACATTCCAGATCCGCTCTTCGGTATCCTTGATTTCCAGTTTCTTTGCGTTTTCGCCCATTTGTGTCAGGCGTTCCCGATTCTGATAGAAGGCTTCTACCTCTTGAATGATTCGCTGTGGACTTGCGTCCTTTTGTTCGATGACAATTGCAGCATCTGCATCCCCCAGAACGCTTGCATTATGGAACTGATGGTTTCCGGTTACAATGGGAGAGGGAATCAGGATCGAGCCTCTTCCCACCGCCTCCAACTCCGCAAGAGTGGAAGCACCGGAACGACAAATGACAAGATCTGCTGCTGCAAGGCAGACATCCATGTCGTTGATATACTCTGTAATCCGGAGTCTGTCACTTTTCAGGGGAATTCCTGCGGCTTCCATTGCCTGTGGGAAACTGTTCTTTCCCATTCCGCCATACCCATGAATATGATTGATGGCAAGCCCCTGTTTTACATGCCACGGGATCAATTCCGCCATGGCTTCGTTAATACAACCTGCCCCAAGGCTTCCACCAAAGGAGAGAATGCACAAGCCATCGTCAAAGCCCAGTTTCTTTCTGGCTGCTGCACGATCCGGATGTGCCATTCCCCCTCGCACCGGAAGTCCGGTTACGGTATAAGGGCAAGCAGGCTGGAGAAACTCCAACGCCTTTTCCACGGTCAACATAATATGGTCAACCTCTTTGGACAGCATCTTATTGGTTACACCAGGATAGGCATTCTGTTCGTGAATGGCACAGGGTACACCAAGGTGTGCTGCTGCGTGAAGAATCGGTCCGGAAACATAGCCACCTGTTCCAATAGCAAGATCCGGTTGAAACTCCCGGACAATTTTTCTGGCTCTGGGCTGAGAAGTTGCCAGGTAATACATCGCCTTGACATTCCGTCCGATATTTTTCAAAGTCAGCTTACGCTGAAATCCTGCCACATGCATGGTCTCAATGGGATAGCCTGCCTGTGGCACAAGACGGGTTTCCATACCGCCGGGGGTTCCTACAAAAAGAAACTCTGCGGAGGGGTCGTGGGATTTGATAATCGAAGCGATAGCAAGTGCCGGGTTAATGTGTCCCCCGGTGCCACCGCCTGCCAATAGTACTCTCATTCCATCTCCCCCTGTTCTGTCTGTGATTCCAGTTCTGTTCCGGCTGTGCTTTGTTCTCCCCCCACACGATAACGGACTCTGGAGATATTCAGCACAATGCCCATCTCTGCAAGCTGTAAGATCAACGCCGTGCCACCATAGCTAAAGAATGGCAGACTGATTCCGGTATTGGGAATCAGGTTGCTGACAACCGCAATGTTAAAGAATGCCTGCAAGCCAATATGAGAAGTCAGTCCAATTGCGAGAAGCATCCCGAATTTGTCCTTGGCACGCATTCCGATGTGAAAGCCACGAATGACCAGCATTGCAAAAAGCAATACCACAGTAAGTGCCCCGACAAAGCCCAGTTCTTCACAGACAATGGAAAATACAAAGTCGTTCTTTGTCTCCGGGAGATAGAGATATTTCTGTCTGGATTCTCCAAGTCCCAAGCCAAACAATCCACCAGAGCCGATTGCAATCAGAGATTGACAGGTCTGCCAAGTATCTCCAAGGCTATCCTGAAAGGGGTCAAGCCAAGAATTGATCCGCTTTTCGATATAGGCATATTTGTCGGACATGAGAATGCCGACGATAAGAGCGATTACGACAGCAAAAACGCCAAGCCCAACAAGATGTTTCATATTTGCTCCGCCGACAAAAATCAGAATGAGAGAAATCAGAACAATCAAAATTGTCGCAGAAAGGTGTGGTTCCCAGATCAACAGTAGTGCTACAATTGCCATAGCAGCCAGAAGGGGAAGGATTCCCTTTTTGAAATACTGCATTTTCTCGGAATTCTTGCTGATATAATAGGAAAAGAAAATTACCATACCGATTTTCATCAGTTCTGATGGCTGAAAGTTAAATCCCCCTACCACAATCCATCGGGTTGCACCACCCTCTGTGTAACCAATTCCGGAAACAAAGACCAAACATAATAAAATCAGTGGGAGAATATAGGCACAGATTGCAATTGCCGGCTTTTGCAGAAAATGATAATCCACAGCGCAGAGAATACACATGATGACAATTCCCACAATGGCATTCTTAATCTGATTGGTTGCATAATACGTGCCTGCTTCGCCCTCTGCAATTGCCCAGGCATAGCTTGCGGAAAACATCATAATGATTCCGATTACCAGAAGCGCAATGACAATCAAGAAAAAGGCGATGTCGATTTCTCCATATCGCACGTTCCGCTGCCACAAAGGGAGCGTAAACCGTCGTTTCTTTTTTGCTGTACCAGCAGCCAATTCTGCCATATACAATCCTCCTTAAAGTACTACCACCAACAGACCGCACAGTCCTGTTATCAATCCAAACAGGGAAAATGTGATCACGATTTTATACTCACTGAATCCGCTCATCTCAAAATGATGATGAATCGGTGTCATCTTGAAGATTCGTCTGCCCTCACCATATTTTTTCTTGGTATACTTGAAATACGTTACCTGAATCATCACAGACAAAGCCTCTAAAATGTACACCAGTGCCACCAGAACAAGGGCGAGATGCTGATGGGTGGAAAGTCCCACTGCTGCAATTGCTGCCCCCAAGAACATCGACCCGGTGTCTCCCATAAAGCACTTTGCCGGATGAAAATTCCAAGTCAGAAATCCAAGACACCCTCCGGCAACTGCCATGGTAAAGAGGGTATGTACATTCATCTGAAGCTTGCTGCAAATCAAGGTGAAAATCAGCATTGCCACCAAGGTGACTGTTCCGCACAAGCCATCCACCCCATCGGTGAGATTAACCGCATTGGTCAGATAGAGAATGACAAGTACCATCAGGGGATAGTAGAACCACTTGATGTCAAACTGTACAAATGCCAGATCAATTACTGTATTTCTGTCCCCAAGAAGATACATGGCTGCCAACCAGAGAACGGCTGCCACAACCTGAAGGACAATCTTCTGCATGGGCTTTAAGCCCTCGTTCTGCTTCTTTGCCACCTTTGCAAAGTCATCAATAAAGCCAATTACACCAAAGAGGATACAGAAAAGAATGGTACTCAGCACACGAAGTGCCTCTCTGTCGCCACCAATTGCCGTTGCATCGGTTGCCCCAAAAAAGCGATACAGTGCATAACCGATTCCAGTTACCACAGCACTTGCAACAATAAAAAGAATACCACCCATTGTGGGAGTTCCCTGCTTGTTGGCGTGCCATTTCGGTCCGAACTCTACTTTAATAGGCTGCCCGAATTTCAGTTGATGCAGCCACGGAATCAAAAGCTTTCCGCCCAGTGCTGCCAGGGCAAACGCCAGAAGTCCTACTAGTATATTAATCCAAAAGGGCATGGTCTGTGTCCTCCTCTTGTTCAAAAATCACATCAATGCAATCTTCCAGATGCATTCCTCTGCTTGCCTTAAAAAGCACCACATCTCCCGGACGCAGTTCCTGTCGGATGGCGTTGCAAAGTTCCTTTCGATCCTCGGTATGATACACCGAAACCTCCTGCATTGCTGCACGCTGTGCCAGATAGAAAGATTCCTTTCCTAGACAGAACAGCTTATCGACTTCGCTTGCTGCAACCATCTCTCCGACCAGCGTATGCAATTGACGGGACAACTCTCCAAGTTCCAGCATATCCCCCAGAACTGCCACTCTTCTTCCAGCACAGGGCTGATCTTTCAGCACCGTAAGGGCTGCTTTCATGGAATCCGGGCTTGCGTTATAACAGTCTGCCAGAATGGTATATGCACCACGACGATAAATATTCTGTCGCAGTCCCACTGTGTGATACTGTTCCAAAGCGCTACAGATTTTCTCCGGCGCAATTCCTGCCAATCGTCCCACGCAGAATGCTGCCAAGGCGTTCATCACATTGTGATTTCCGGCACAGGGAAGTACCACCGGATACGTGCTTCCATCCTCCGTCTGAATCGTAAACCGGGTGATTTCTCCCTCCGGTACAACGTCGATTCCACGGACATCCACTTTCTTTCCCTGCATTCCGTAAGTAATCACCGGTCTTGTCAGATCTCGCTTTAAGGGAGCAAGGAGAGCATCGTCGCCATTTACCACAAGGGGAGCATTTTTTGCCATGCCGTCCTGAATCTCCAGCTTTGCCTGTAAAATCCCCTCCTGGGTTTTCAGGTTTTCAATATGGGAAAAGCCGATATTGGTAATGACACCGATCTCTGGCTGTGCTGTCCGGGACAAGCGACTGATCTCTCCGAAATGGGACATTCCCATCTCAATGACCGCAGCCTCATGGCTGTCATCCAGTTCCATCAGCGTCTTTGGCAAGCCGATTTCATTGTTCAGATTGCCCTTTGTTTTCAGCGTACAAAGTTCAGACTCCAGCACACAAGCGATCATTTCCTTGGTCGTTGTCTTTCCTACGCTGCCGGTAATCCCCACTAAGGTAGGATGGAACTTTTCTCTGTAATGGGCTGCGATTTTCAGAAGTGCCCTACCGGTATCCTTTACCACCAGACAGGGACATCCCTCTATGGGAACTTCTGTTACCGCTGCCACAGCACCTGCTGCAATTGCCTGCTGTACAAAGTGGTGTCCATCAAATCTTGCACCACGCAGTGCAACAAAAAGACATCCCTCCGGCAATGTTCTGGTATCTGTGCTGACACAAGTAATGACCGCTTCACAGGGCACGGTACAGTGCAGCACCTCTTTTAATTCTGACAACATCCAAGGCTTCATCGATTGATCCCCCTATTCGTGATTAAGAACTTGTTCTCAAGTTCTAACGCTTTGGTACAAGCGGTAGGCATTCTCTTACAATAACTCTTTCATCCATAGGCACATGCACATTACCCGGCAGAACCTGATAATCCTCATGCCCCTTCCCGGCAAGGACAATCACATCTTCCGGCTGTGCCATCTGCATACTTTTCAAAATCGCCTCTCTGCGATCAATGACAACATCATAGGGCACGCTGCTGTTTTCCAGTCCGGTGAGAATATCCGCAACAATTGCCTCCGGCTTTTCATCTCTTGGATTATCCGAAGTAATCATGAGATAATCCGCATACTTTGCCGCAGCCTGTGCCATCTTCGGACGCTTTGTGGCATCCCGGTTTCCACCGCAACCAAACAGACAAATCAGTCGCCCTTTGGTGTATTCTTTGACGCTTTTCAGAATATTTTCCACAGCATCCGGCGTGTGGGCATAGTCACAGATCACCGTGAAATCTCTCCCAGTGGGGATAACCTCACATCTGCCACGAACACCGGTACAACCCTCTAAGGCTTTCAGAACCGCCTCCAGAGAGAGACCAAGTGCCGTGCACGCCCCTACTGCTGCAAGGGCATTGGACACATTGAACATTCCTGTCAAGTGCAAATCTACCGGATAGGACTTATCTCCACAGCATAGCCAGAAGCTTGTGCCATCTGCACGAAGCTTAATGGCATCGGCATAGAAATCCGCTTTACTACTACCGCTATAGGTGCGTTTCTCGCAAGAAATTTCTCCATACAGACGCTTTCCATAAGCATCGTCAATATCCAGAATCCCACAATCACACTTTGCAAACAAAAGCTTTTTCGCCTGATAATAGTTTTCCATTGTGCCGTGATAATCCAAGTGATCCTGGGTCAGATTGGTGAATACCGCTGCGTCAAAGTGAGTCTCTCCGATCCGCTGTTGTACCAGTCCGAAAGAAGACACTTCCATCACCACAAAATCACAGCCTGCCTTTTCCATTCTTGCGTACAATTCCATCAGATCGTACACAAAAGGCGTTGTATTGTCCGTGTGGACAATTTCATCTCCGATTTCATTCTGGATTGTTCCGATCAGTCCCACCTTGTGTCCGTTTTCCGTGAGAATATGCTTGATCAGATTGGTGATTGTTGTCTTGCCATTTGTTCCGGTGACACCCAAAAACCGCATTTTCCGTTCCGGGTGGTCAAACCATGCAGCACACAATTTTCCATACAGTGCACGGGTATCCTCTGTCAGAATCTGTCTTTCTCCAAGTCCCAGATCATGATCTACCAATACCGCCGCAGCACCCTGTTCCAGCATTTTTGCTGCAACACTGTGTCCATCAAACCGTTCTCCTTTGATACAGGCAAAGAGCATTCCGGGCTGTACCTTTCTGGAGTCATCTGTCAGCCCGGTAATCTCCAACGCCGGCAGACTTGTCTGTGCATTTCCTTCCAACAATGTTTCCAATCGCATTCTTCTCAATCCTCCCAAATCATAGTACAAAATCATCAGATGTGTTTTAGTCGTTTACCTCGCCGGTATTCAACGTAATGGTAATACAACTACCACGCTGAAGTTGGGTTCCCTCTTCCACGGACTGATAGGAAACCAGTGCACCGGAGGTGCTGGCAGAGGTGCCCACTGCCACATAGTTCAGCCCATAATAGGACAGGGTTTCGTTTGCCTGGGTAATCGTCATTCCAACCAGATTCGGCACGGTAACAAGATCCCGGTCTGTTGTCGTCTCTGTATACAAAATCACCTTGCCACCCTGTGACACGCTTGTGCCATTGGTGGGAGACTGGGATACAACAGTAGAACCGCTTCCTACTACCTCATAGGTAAGCCCAAGCTGTGTCAGAGAAGATTCTGCACTCTCCAGTGCTGCATCTGTCAGAAGCGGAACGGTGACGTTCTGTTCTGCTGCTTCTTCGTCTGTGTAAGAGGGATAGAAGCCCAAATACGGCAGGATTTCTTCCATAACATCTCTTGCATAGGGAACAACAACCGTTGAACCATAATAGCCAATATTCGGATTGGGGTAATCCGCCTGAATCAACATAATCACTTCCGGATCATCTGCCGGTGCAAAGCAGCAATAAGAGGAAACATAGTCATCCTCAATATCAATGGTGCTTCGGATTTCCGCTGTACCGGATTTGCCGCCGATCCGATAGCCCTGAATATAGGCATTGTGGGAGGGATTGTTCTCTACTACCGCCTCAAGCTGTTCCCGTAGGGTGGCAGAAGTTTCTTCCGATATAATCTGGCGCTTTACAGTGGTTGTGTTCTGAAGCACGGTATTTCCATTGCTATCCACCACATGGTCTACCACATAAGGCGTTATCAAATTGCCACCGTTAATCGCTGCGGAATAGGCAGTGATCAATTCCAAGGTACTCAGTTCGTTTGTCTGACCAAAGGCACTGGATGCCAAGTCTACCGAGGACATATCCTCTGCTGCAATATAAGAACCGGAAACCTCACCGGGCAAGTCGATGCCGGTTTTTTCTGTCAAGCCGAAGCCCTGAAAATAATAGCTGAACTTATCCACCCCAAGGCGGAGTCCGATTTCCATAAATGCCGGGTTACAGGAATTGGTCAATGCCTGGGTGAAAGTCTGAGAACCGTGTCCGCTTGTTTTCGAACAGCCGATGGTCATATCTGCCACCTGCAACGCACCGGAACAGTAAAAGCTGTCGTTGTCCAGATCAATCAGATCTTCTTCTAACGCCGAGGCTGTGGTTACAATCTTAAAGGTCGAACCGGGAGGATTGATCTCGCTGATTGCCTTGTTCCGCCACTGTGTCTCTCTGGCTTCCAAGTAAGCTTCCTCATATTCGTCCTCCGGCAACTCTTCCAATTGCGCTGCCACAACAGAATCGTAAATCTCAGAGGGATTATTCAAATCAAAAGAGGGGTACGTTGCCATTGCATAAATTGCACCAGTTTTCGGATTCATAATGACACCGGTAACACGGTCGTTGACCTCATATGCCACAGACAACTCTTCCAGACTTTTCTCCAGATAGTACTGGATTGTGGTATCCAGCGTCAGATAGAGAGAAGCACCATCCTCTGCCTCATAGGTGGTAGAATACCGATAGGGCATCTCTTCCCCATTTGCAGCCTGTGCCGAGATAATTCTGCCATCTACACCGGCAAGATAATCATCATACTGATACTCCAGACCGTACTGTCCATCCCCATCTCCATTGGTAAATCCGATCACTGCTGCTGCAAGTTCGTTCTGGGGATAATACCGCTTGGTGGTTGCCTCTGTTCCGATAAAGGTCAGATTCAACGTATCAAAATATTCCACAATCTCATCGGCAACGTCCTTTTCCACCTGGGTCTGAAGAACGTAATAGCGATTGGACTGGGTGAAGGCTTTTTCCACCTTGTCCTCGGAGATTTCAAGCTTTCCGGACAAAAACGTCACAATAGAATCGTGAAGCTGTTCCAAATCAACCAGATTGTCTGCCTCTTCATCATTTTCCGCTGCATTTTTCTCTTTTTTTTCATTAGAGGCTTTAATGTCCTCCATTTCCTCCTGATACAACTGTGGATCAATATAGACATTATATACCGTGGCACTCCAAGCCAAGGCAGTACCGTTTGCATCGTAAATTGCACCACGGTTTGCATCCAGCGTCATGGTTCCAAAGTGATAATTGTCCGCAAGTTCGTCGTACTTCTCATTGTCGATTACAGAAACCTTGAACAGCTTTCCTGCAACTGCAACACCCATTGCCAGCAGTATAAACATTGCCACCTCAGACCGCCGCCGCATTTTTACCGATGCCTTACGTGGCTGCATTGTTTCTTTCGGGGCTTTTTCCTTTGACCGCCGTTTTTTTTCGGATTGCTGCATACGCATCACCGCTGCACCTCCTGCATTTCTCGTATTTTTTGGATTTCCCCTAAGACAACACCGCATCAATCGGAATCATCAAAAAATGGCAGAAACAGGTAGGGTACACTTTTCTCTCCCCACCTGTTTCCGGCGATGGACAAACTGCCCGTCGCGACATCCTCTCAATCCCATCCATATGTCACTTATCCCTTGAGATATGCGACAAAGTCCTCAAACTTGTGCTTGATCTTTACAAAGATATTCTGTTCCCCTTCATCAATTGTTACAGAATCCTCTGTCTGTATCTCAATATATTGAATCTGCGATTTGTCCAGTTTCTGCAATCCCAGATGATCCTCTGCATATTCTTTGATATTGCTAATGGAAGCCTTGCCCTCCAGTTCTGTCTGCATCCGCACATTTTCGCTTCGCAAGTCGCTCAGTTCCGTATTGGCATCAGAAATTGCCGAGTAGACTTCATTTAGCTGCACATAGCTGTTAATCACCACGCTGAACAAAAGCAGTGCCAGAACTCCGGCGATAAAAACCTTGATCGCTGCCCCACGTCTTCCCGGTTCAATCCGAAAGACAAAGACGCTGCGTTCTGTTCCCGAAGTGCTTTTCCCGGAAGGCGTTTCCGCTGTACGCTGATCTGCCATATTCTCTAGCAACTCCTTTCCAAGACACGCAGCTTTGCGCTACGACTTCGGTTGTTTTCCGCAAGTTCCTGCTCCCCGGCGACAATGGGCTTGCGATTCACAAGCTTTGCCTGTGGAGTCTTTCCACAAACGCACTGGGGAAAATCAGGAGGACAGGTACAGCCCTGACACCATGCAGCAAACTGTCGCTTTACCATGCGATCTTCTAAAGAGTGAAAAGTAATCACCGCAAGTCGTCCTCCGGGCTTTAACACGGAAAAAGCAGCCTGTAATCCTCGTTCCAGATGTTCAAACTCCCCATTGACTGCAATGCGGATTGCCTGAAAGGTTTTCTTACAGGGATTTTTCATCCGTCGCACTTTCTGGGGCACACTGGATTTCACAATTTCAGCAAGTTCCCCGGTGGTATGAATGGGAGTAACTTCTCTGGTACGGACAATATTCCGTGCAATGGCTCTGGCGAAATTTTCCTCCCCATAGGTATAGAGAATCCGGGACAGTTCCTGTTCACTCAATGTGTTAACAAGTTCCTCGGCGGTAACGCCACTCTGACTCATCCGCATATCCAAAGGGGCATCCTCGTGATAAGAAAACCCTCTGGAGGCTTCGTCCAATTGGTGAGAAGACACCCCAAGATCCAGAAGCACGCCGTCCACCTGATCAATGCCTAAAGTGGGGAGAACCTCTGCAATCTCGTCGTAATTATGGTGCACCACTGTTGCCGGATAGCCTGCCAGACGTTCTGTGGCAACCGCAACCGCATCCGGGTCACGGTCAAAGCCAATCAGCCGTCCACCCTCTGTAAGCTGCTTTGCAATCTCCCGGGAATGACCGGCACCACCCACTGTTCCATCCACATAAATGCCATCCGGACGCAATTGCAACCCATCCAGCACTTCCTGCAACAGAACAGGAATATGTACAAACTCCATAGGTGCCTCCTTTCCCTTGACAAACTCGTCTTAAAAGCCCAATTCTTCCAATGTTTCCAACATCTTTGGCAAATCGAAACGCTCTTGCATCTCTTCCCAACGGGACTGATCCCAGATCTCTGCTTTGTTATCTGCGCCGATTACCACAACGTCTTTCTCCAGTCCGGCAAAATGGCGGAGATCCTGGGGAACAAGAACCCGTCCCTGTTTATCCGGTGTCAGAAGCCCTGCCCCGGAAAAGAGAAAACGACGAAGCTGTCCCCCTTTTGCCTCCGGAAGCTGTGCAACCTTTGCCGCAAGTCGCTCCCACTCTGCCTCAGAGTACACCGTAAGGCAAGGCTGATCCAAAGCCTTTGTCACATAAAAGGCGGCACCCAGTTGTTCTCGCAGCTTATTGGGAAAACTCAGTCTCCCTTTCGCATCAATATTATGATAATACGTCCCCATCAGCGATTCCATGAATACCGCCCCCTTTCTGTCAAACAAACGGTGCTTGAGAGTTTGCACCCTCTTCCACGAAAAGGGCAATCATCCCACTTTTTGCCCCAAAGCACCACTATGTATTATTATACCGTATCTGCTAGAAAATTGCAAGAATGGAAATAGAGAAATCCACAAAAAATATACCAGATTTTATTTTTGATTTTTATGTAGTTTGCACAAAACTATGGAACAATCTTAGGGCTTTGACAACAAAAAAGGACGAGCCGAAGCCCGTCCTCTTGGAAAAATCACAGAAATTCTGTGAAAAAACTTATTCGTTAATTGCTGTAACGACACCAGAACCTACGGTTCTACCACCCTCACGGATAGCGAAACGCAGACCCTCTTCGATAGCGATCGGGGAGATCAGCTCAACGTCCATCTCAACGTTATCGCCAGGTGTGCACATTTCAACATCTGCCGGCAGAGTGATGATACCGGTAACGTCAGTTGTTCTGAAATAGAACTGCGGTCTGTAGTTGTTGAAGAACGGTGTGTGACGACCGCCTTCTTCCTTCTTCAGAACGTAAACCTGACCCTTGAACTTGGTGTGCGGATGAATGGAACCCGGCTTGCACAGTACCTGACCACGCTCAACCTGGTCACGTGTGATACCACGGAGCAGTGCGCCAACGTTGTCACCAGCTTCTGCAAAGTCCAGAGACTTACGGAACATTTCCAGACCAGTTACAACAGTGTTCAGGTTCTCTTCAGACAGACCAACGATCTCAACAGGCTCGTTTACATTCAGACGACCACGCTCTACACGACCGGTAACAACAGTACCACGGCCGGAGATTGTCATAGTGTCCTCGATCGGCATCAGGAACGGCTTTGCATCGTCACGTTCCGGAGTCGGAATGTAAGAGTCAACAGCGTCCATCAGTTCAATGATCGGAGCATATGCCGGGTCATTGATATCGTCCGGAGCTTCCAGAGCAGCCAGAGCAGAACCGGTGATGATCGGTGTGTCATCGCCAGGGAACTCATATTCGCTCAGAGTCTCACGGATATCCATCTCAACCAGCTCAAGCAGCTCAGGATCGTCTACCTGGTCAGCCTTGTTCATGAATACAACGATTGCCGGTACGCCTACCTGACGAGCCAGCAGGATGTGCTCCTTGGTCTGAGCCATCGGGCCATCAGAAGCAGCTACTACCAGGATAGCGCCGTCCATCTGTGCTGCACCGGTGATCATGTTCTTTACATAGTCAGCGTGTCCGGGGCAGTCAACGTGTGCATAGTGACGAGCATCAGTCTCGTACTCTACGTGAGCGGTGTTGATTGTGATACCACGCTCTCTCTCCTCAGGAGCCTTATCGATCATGTCGTAAGCCTCGTACTGAGCCTGACCCTTCATAG